>NZ_MNQN01000127.1:0-138311 GCF_001915455.1 Bacteroides sp. 43_46
GGATATAGGTAAGTCTTTTAGAGAACAAATAAAAGGATAATATTTGAAATTCTAATATTAGTTGTATCTTTGCACTCAGAAATCGTACCCAAGATACAAACTGATGTCGAACGGTGCAAAGCTGTGAAAACCTTATTCAAGGGACTAACATCGTGATAAAGATATAACTTATTGAGAAATAGTGCCATACAAACCGACTTTCGGTTGCTGGTGGCACCACTTTTAGAGAAAGCAAAACGATGTAAGGAGGTGTGTCAAAATGCGCACCTTCTTTTTTTTAAGCACAAAGCCCCAACTTTCACAAGCTGGGGCTTTGTTATTACCTAAAGATTTTGTATCTTTAAATGTGGCATGAATGAAATGTAAGGTGAAGTACGTGAAACCGCCTGTACATCGGTGATTGACGAATGTCACGCAATATATTTGGGAAGAAAACAAAAAGTTCCGTTCCTTCTATTTTGCTTCCGTTGCTTCTATATTCATTCCGGTGGACTGTGCTGTAAATAGGGAAACAATGAGAGACAGATTGAAAAGGCGAAGGAAAGACTGTATGTTGCTTCTGTTTTTAGGCTTAAAACAAAGGCTATACGCTCCATTTAGATGGGTGTATAGCCTTTATTAATTTAGATATAGAAATACATTACAGCGGCTTAAAATGCTATTTTCGTGCGCTTCGAATAAGCACTCCTTGTTGTATGATCGCTTTTTTAGTAGCGAAGGAAACACCATCGGACAACCCTTTGTGACGTAGGGTTTCTTCCGTAATACCTATTTCTTCAGCAGTAAATTCAGAATAGATTGCTGATATAGAACCAAAAAAACGGCTTGTTTTTTTGAAAATGAGATGAACATGTATAACCTTAGTCTCTTTAGCCATGACTTTACTTTTAGATATTTGTAATACTAAAAACTTCTATATAGTTGCTATATGGAAGTTTTTCTAATTGCAAATATACGAAATAAATGAAGAAAATAGGATGTATTTTTGTTTATTTCGTGATAAATACAGACTTATGGAAAAGATATAATTTATTGTTAAAATAGCCTATACCCATGTCAGCACCCTTTAAACACCCATTAGAAAATAGAGACAAAATGTGAATATCACCCATTAAACACCCATTAAAAAAGAAGTGTTTTTATTATTGAGTTTTACCCTATAATACTGGTATATGCATTGAGTTATACCCTATAATACAACTTTTAGGAATACAGATATTTTTGGTAATATGCTAAAAAACAATGATTTATAATAAAATATAATGTTTAATATTAAGTTAACCTTTTCATAAGTAGGGACATTTGACTTTTCAAAGCATCCACATCGTCTTCTAAATGGTTTACTTTATCATAATACGTCGCGTTAATATTAGGCATCTTTGCGCTTAAATACCATTCCACATATAGTATAGTATTAATCTCATCTTCCATCAAATTAAAGTTTGGGTAATTAGCTTTATCAACATTATCAGAGGTACAAACTATAAAACCATGTTCACGGAATCTATTTTTTATGCGTTTCACGTAAGCACGTCCACTTCTGTCGCTTACCACATATACATGATTGTCTTTAATCTCATTCCATTCACTTCGATCCAATAATCTTAAAATGAGATATGAACAGTCTAATAATGTCGGAGACATACTTTCTCCTCGTACTTTAACACAGAAATATTTTCTATTCCTACGTAGCATATTGTAAGGAAGCCTAATAGTCTCCACGACTTCTATAAAATCAGGATTTTCACATCCATAACCTGCAGCTACAGATATATCAACGATAGGGATTGACTCAAATTCCGACTCTATTGGAACGATTTTAGAAATTTTCGTTTGATTGTCATCACGCAACATTGAACCACATCCAGCAAGCAACCAATCCGTAGAGATATCGCTATAATATGAGAGAAATTTCAATAAATTATCTTCAGACATTCCATTTGGTTGACTCAACACGCCATTGGTTATGCCTGTATTTTTATAACATTCATACTTTGTAATCCCTTTAAAATCTAAATATTGCAGAATTCTCTGCTTTAATACTGAAAAATCTCTCATGTTTTCTTTCATAATTGAAATATCTCTATTATATTTGCAGCGTGTTACAGATTAACAGCGCTCAAATGTATGAATAATTACTCTAAAATAAAAAGGTATGAAACAAATAATTGAATTAAGAGACACCGAAAAACGAAAGATGATTGCAGAAACATTTGGAATATCTCTCGCAAATCTTAGTCAAATACTCCGTTTCAAACGGAATGGAAAGAATGCAGAAGCTATTCGTAGAATGGCACAAGAAAATGGTGGAATTAAATATACTGAAGGTAATGAACCATCAAAAGTGAAGGTTTTGGATTCTCACGGAAATGTAACAAGAGTAATAAGCAATAAATAAAAATCTGCAATGCAAAAGAATAAGATTTTGAAACGTATAGATCGCATTATTTTTCAAGCCATTGTCATGGGTGATAACTTAACAGCAGATGATGTGCTACGCCTCGGCAACCATGCCAGATTCAAGAAGAAACTATTCATGGTTGGTGACACGTGCCGGGTTTCAGTGAGAAAGTTGTCCAATTCAGCGAGTATATTCACAGTCGTCAATTACTACTACATCAATAGTCTCTGTTTTACGGATCGTATCCGCCACTATTTGGGCAAATTGAGGACAACAGCATTTCGTAATATGGGCATAAGTGAAGTCTTTGTCGTAATCATAGATGATACGTGCCTTTAGCTTATGAACAGGACATTTTACATCTCGGAGTATACTCTTGCATATTGTTTGGTCTGATGCAAGTTTAGATTCCAAATCATCGAAAAACATCATAACGGTTTATTTAAATTAAATATTTTCCATATTGGCTACAAATGTAGCAAAACTATTCCGGTTCGTGATGAATAGGAATAGCCTTTTTAGAAACATGAATGTAGAACAAGAAAAACGATATAGTATATGAAAACATTTAGAGTGATTCAGAATGTGTTGATAGCGGTCGGGATAATAACTACCGTTTCATTGGTTGACGGGATTGAGGTGTCTGCCTCTAATGTGCAGGCGGCTTTTGTTATTGCCTGTTTCACGATAGTGACCATTCTTGAAAGGGAATTCCGTTCGGAAAAGGACGAAGAGTAAAACAAGTATGCAAGCAAGGAACTTCCCCGTATTTCGGGATAACACAGACTCATGGTTTCAGATTGAATTTGTCATGGTATTATTTAATGGTGTTAGGACAGGTTTTCAATGGGAACAGGTGAAAAGAGGGGAAGCAGCTACAATCCTGGGGCAGTGCCGGGACTTGCGCTAAAGTTAATAGTATAATTATTATGGCTGAGATATTTAATAATCGGATTTGCGTGTTTGCGAATGAATTAATCATCTTCAATCCCAAAACGCAAGTTGGGAGTGAAGATGGGTTCATTCCTGAAGGAACATACTATTCGATGGTGAGGAACGGGCAACTTATCGTACTCCGTCGTGGTATTCCCGGATGTCCTGCCCTAGTAGATTTTGAAACCATGAGAAAGGACGTAAAGAAAGGGTACATTGTACGTAAAGGTGATCCCCGTGCAGAAATTGCCGCTAAAACACAGAAATCCATACTGGAAGATGCGATTGTCTACAGCAATGCCGCCTACGAGTTTTTCAGTGTGAAATACCGCTATGACGGTGACAAGAAGCTTCCCCCCGCGAAGATTGACGAATATACCCTTAATGTGCGCATCATGAACGCGCTCCTCTCCCTTCGCGATGGTCGTAAAGCCAACTCGATAGGCGGTGGTGGTACGCGCATCAACGTTTGGGAAAAGCTCTGTAAGTTGAGCAATGATCTTCTGACACTGAAAGACCCGAACGGGCGTGATATTTTTCCTCATAACCTGCCGAAGAACTGGAAGGCTTTGAAACGTAAATGCGAGCAATATGAAGCGGCACGACGGATCAGTGAGGAAGAAGGCTATCGCAGTGTCATCCATAAATCGTATGGCAACAAATACGCGGCAGTCGTACTGAACGAGGACGCAAAGGCAGTGATGCATAAATTAATCAGTATGCATAACAATCTGAATAATGTTCAAATCATGGAAGAATACAACAAGGTGGCTTCCCTGATGGATTGGAAACCGATCGATAGTCCTACCACCGTTGAGAACTGGAGACAAAAATTTGCTCTCACAACAATGGCGGGAAACAAGGGAGACAAAGCTCTGAAGAACACACGCATGAAACAGATACACCGCGAAGCCCCGACACAAGCACTTACTTACTGGACGCTGGACGGATGGGATGCGGAACTGTTCTACCAGAAAAAGACTCCCAAAACGGTAAAGAAAAACGGTGAGGAAAAGAGATATATGTACACCACTTATACCAACCGGAAAACGATGGTAGTCGTACTTGACGCATGTGAAAAATATCCGGTAGGGTATGCCATTGGCGACCATGAATCACCCGCTCTTATTCGTGAAGCATTACGAAATGCGGTACAACATACCAAAGAGCTATTTGGGGAACGCTATAAGCCTTTACAGCTACAAAGCGACAATTATCAAAAGAAGGTGATGGTTCCCTTCTATGAAGCCATGACCAAGTACTATACACCAGCCGCTTTGGGAAATGCAAAGTCCAAAATTGTAGAACCCTATTTCAAACGGCTGAACGTGGAATACTGCCAAAAACAGGCGAACTGGTCGGGCTTCGGTATCACTGCCGACAAAGATAACCAGCCTAATTTGGAAGTATTAAACCAGAATCACAAGTTCATCCCGGATGAAGCCACCGTTATTGCGCAATTAGAGGCTATAATAGCGCAGGAACGGGCAAAGAAGATAGATGCTTACCGCGCTGCATGGGAACGTACCGAAGAAGCCCGCAAAATGCCTTTCGGGATTGAGGAATATCTGATGCTCATGGGGGAAACCACCGGACGCACAAACAAGATCACAGGTTCGGGACTGTTTATCGAGTTCATGGGTGAACGAATCTGCTTCGACAGCTTCGACCTTTCCCTCCGCGACCATTACAACGAAGACTGGATAGTACGCTTTGACCCGGACGATATGAGTCAGGTGCTTGTATCGAACGCAAAACGCCTGAAGTCCGGTCGTGTTGACAAAGAGATCGGGACATTGCAATACGTACTGCAACGTGATATCAAAGTTCCGATGGCTTTGGCTGATCAGAAACCGGAACATTTTGAATACCGGGCACGTGTCGACAGGTTCAACACTGAAATGGTGGAAACGGTGAAGGAGAAAGTGAAAGAGGTAGACAGGAGAATCACCACCATTTGCCAACGTATCCCCGAAATAGCTGCAGGAACGGTTCTTGACCGCTACCTGATAACCGACAGCTTGGGACAGCACAAGGATGTCCGGTCGAAAATGAGGGATGACGCCACGGACGCGGATTTCATGGAAGTGACCCAACATATCACCCGGCAAAGTGTAGCAATGGCTTCCACCGGAACGGATGATGAAGATTACGATTACAACCCGCTGGACATGAATTTTTCAAGATGATTTAAAAACAATTTAAAAGATATACAACATGGATAATCAAGCATTAAAAACGTACATAGAGAAGTTAATCAATCGCGGATCATCTGCAACGGAGTTGGCGCGTAAATGTGGAATATCGGATACCGCCATGTCCCAATTCAGAAGCGGCAAGTATGGAGCTAACGAAGACTCTATCGCTGAAAAGATCGCTTCCGGTCTTAATTACTACGAAAACGCCTGGAATGTAGTGGAAAGCGTCACCAGTTACCAGCAGGTACGCACCGCGTTCGTGGCAGCCAAACGGAATCACAAATGGATGTGCATATCTTCCCGATCCGGCAGTGGGAAGACTCAATCCCTCATAGACCTTTATAACATGAGTACTGATAATTCAGTCATATATCTGAAATGCCGGAAGTGGACGGCACGTAAATTCCTGACCAAGTTAGCCACATGCATGGGGGAAACGGTAACGCGCTATATGGATAACGATGACCTTATGGACTTGGTTGTTTCACACATAAACCGCATGGCTGGAAAATCCCCTTTGTTAATCCTTGATGATGCCGGAAAACTGGCGCACAGTGCCCTTTGTACGTTGATACCTCTATATGATGATACTTTACACCGTTTGGGGGCTATCGTAGCCGGAACGGAGACGCTGGAACGCAATATAAAGCGTTATGTCGGTCGTGTAGAAGGATACGACGAAATAGACGGCAGATTTTGCCGGAACTACATCGCATTACTGGGAGCCACAAAGAAGGATGTCAAAGCCATTTGCGCGGCAAACGGGATCAATGATACGGAGGAACAGGAAAACATTTGGGGAAAGTTGAATAAAGAGAAAAAAGAGCCTGTGCCGGGAAAATATGTTTGGTTTACCGATGATTTGCGTGAACTGTCCGGCATGATCGAAGACCGTATAATCAAACAACAAATCGAGCGTGGAGAACTGGCATGAAAGTTTGGAGTCAGAAGAACCTAGAAGACATCCGACATGAATATATTGATTTTGACGGTGAATGGTATCTGGCATTCGGTCGTCCGGAAAAATCCGGTTGCTGGATCATTTACGGAAAGTCGGGACAAGGAAAAAGTTCTTTCGCTCTGCAGCTGGCACGCAAATTTGATGAAATGGGGCTCCGGGTTCTTTATTTAACACTTGAAATGGGCGCGTGCGACGACTTCGTGAATTCCGTTCTTAGTGTCGGCATTCATAGTAAAACGAATAATATAATCTATTCGGATGAAGCCACCATCACAGAACTGGACGAATACCTCTCAAAGCAACGCAGCCCGGACGTGATAATGATAGACTCCATACAATACTTCGAGCAGCAAGGGGGAGCGAAAGCCCCCGAAATAATCCGCCTGCGCAAGAAGTATCCGCGAAAGATATTTGTCTTCATCTCGCATGTGGACGGGCGCGAGGTGGAAGGAAAAACAGCCTATGACGTGAAACGTGACAGCTTTAAAAGAATCTACGTGGAACATTTCAAGGCAACATTTATCGGACGTGGCAAAGGAGGTTCACGCGGATATTACATAGTATGGGCGGAAGGGTATCAAAAATATTGGATTGAAAATATTAAAAGCGATAATGATGGAACAGAAGACGAAGAAACCTATCAGTAAGAGCCTTATCAAACGCCTGCATATCATATACAGCGCACAAGGCATTGATGACGAACAAAAGCGGGCTATCCTGCTAGACCTGACAGACGGACGGACAAATACCACAAAAGAGTTGACATACAGCGAGGCAATGTATCTCTGCGGTTATTTGAACGGTGCGAAAAAAGAAAACCAGGATCTAACCATCACCGAACGGGAAATAAGGAGACGCAGATCGGCTGTCCTGAAGAGAGTGCAGCGGATCGGAATCGACACAACGGACTGGGGAGCGGTGAATGCGTTTTGCCTTGATACCCGGATAGCAGGAAAGAAGTTTCGCGAACTGGACGGGGAAGAACTTCTCCTGTTGATACCGAAGCTGGAGTCAATATTAAAAAAGAAAGAAGATGGCGGATATTAGTGCGGAACAACACCGGATAAACCGGATTAATGAATTACTGGATCGGCTTGACAAGATTCCCGGTGAGCTGGATGCCATACACGAAAAATTGTATGCCGGAAATATGAATCGTAACGAGTTTGCGAAGTTGGTAGACCAAAGGTCATCGCTTTATATCGAAGCGGAAAACAAGGAACGGGAACTGAAAGAAGTATATAAAATCAAATTGTAATTAATCATTTAAAAGTTAATAGTATGGATATTAGTAAATTGTCAAAAGAAGAAAAGGCGGAACTGTTGCGTAAACTGAAAGAGGAAGAAAAAACAGAGTCCATTCAGCGGAAGGAAACCTACGAAGCGTTGAGACATCAGTTCATGTTCGATGTGGAAAGTAAACTCATGCCAGTAGTGAATGATGTTCAGGGCTTTTATGATTGGATTGTGGGTGAAAGCAAGGCTTTCCGTAACGTGATGCGTGAATACGGTCAGCTCCGTATGCGTCAGGGTGAAGAAACCGCCACTTTTTCAGTAGTAGACGGGAACTTCAAACTGGAGGTAAAAAGCAACAAGGTGAAAAGTTTTGATGAACGTGCCGATCTCGCTGCCGAAAGGCTGATTGACTACCTGAAGAATTATATAGCCCATTCGGAAAAAGGAGTCGATGATCCGATGTATCAAATGGCGATGACGCTTCTCGAACGTAACCGTCAGGGGGATTTGGACTATAAGTCTATCAGCAAATTATATGAATTGGAGTCACGTTTTGATGAAGAATATGCCTCTATCATGCAACTGTTTAAAGAAAGTAATGTCGTGTATAAAACTGCAACTAATTACTATTTCCATAAGCGTGACGAGAACGGAGTATGGCGTCGTATTGAACCTTCATTCTGTAGATTATGATTATAGCAGTTGACTTTGACGGAACCATTAGCCGGGGGAGATTCCCGGCTATTGACGGGGAGCAACCATACGCTGGTGAATCGCTCCGGAAATTACATGATGAAGGACATAAAATCATTATTTGGACATGCCGTACTGGTGATCAGTTATTGAATGCCATCAACTGGCTGTTGGAACGCAAAATACCATTCGACCGTGTAAATGACCATGATCCTGAAAATGTCGCTAAATATGGGGAAGGCGGGAAAAAGATATATGCCCATTGCTATATCGATGACAAAAACATCGGAGGTTTTCCCGGATGGCTGGCATGTGTGGAGGAGATTGAACGGATGGAAGAAGCCTATAAAACTATTTTAAAAGAGGATAAAACTAAAGTATGAACAAGAAGAAGGAGATAATACGCACTATCAGAAATTTTAAAAGGATTCTGAAAAGTGGGAATGTGAAAACGATATTGGTCGTTAGTGATTGGGATATATATATAAAAACATACACTATTGAGGAAATTGCTGCCCGTTTCTTACGAATAAAAGGTTATAATGTACAAATTACCATATCGGATAATACGGAGCACCCTTCCTACCAGTTTGGTTATATACGATTCTATCGTTATGCCAGAATCAAGTTTAATTCTAATTAGCAAAAAGATGAATGCAAAAGATCAAAGAAAACTGTGCAAAGCCGGCTATACAATCCTGCGTCGCCATGATTACCCCCAGCCGCATATCACTTTTAAAAGCGATATAAATCCGGATAGTTGGAAAAGGTATGGGGACAATTATCCTTCAAAAGCGGAAAGAGACCGGGCAATGAAACGTTTGCTAACAGATGATAAAATAGTAGAAGATTAAATTGGATATGAAAAAAGATAATAGCTTAGAGGATCTACTGATTCTATATTTAGTATCAGTAATAGGTATATTTACCTCCTTATCGGTTTTGGCTTATTGTGGAGTTTTAAAATAAAGGGATAACAGCCGGGAAAGATCGGCTTTTGATAATATTTAATTTAGAAAGGAATAAGAATATGGCAAAGATTTATGTAGCAAGTAGTTGGAGAAATCAACATCAACCACAAGTAGTTAGTTTCCTTCGCGAGCAGGGACATGAGGTTTACGATTTTAGGCATCCTGCTGGAAAAACTGGATTTCAGTGGTCACAGATTGATGAAGATTGGCGGAATTGGAGTACAGACCAATATAGGGCTGCGCTTGAACATCCCATTGCACAGGCTGGTTTCAAATCTGATTTTGATGCAATGCAATGGGCAGATGTTTGTGTTCTTGTATTGCCTTGTGGACGCTCTGCACATTCGGAGGCAGGATGGATGAAAGGAGCAGGAAAAAAAGTAATAGTCTATCAAATTTGGGAAGAAGAGCCGGAATTGATGTATAAGTTGTTCGATGGTGTGTGCTCAATGGGGGTAGGATTACAGATGTTTTTAGCTGAATTTGACAAGGAGAAAAATAACGTATAACAAGATAATAATGAATAAAGATAATATTATTCCACCTATGACGCATCCTTATGGGATGTGTTGGCAACAGCCGCCAACTTACTTGATACTAATTGATGATACTCATGCAGTGATGAGTAGACTTGATTTTGAAATACTCATGGATTATACTTGTTCTCGACCGTCAGCTCTCTATAATGGTAAAATGTGGAAAGCACAATATGAGAATGAAGGTGCGTTGAAATGGTTTCTTTGCTATTGTTTCAATGAGAATGAGAAGACGAATGAGATAGACATTGCATATCGTGAAATTTTGATAATTGACTAATAACAATACGGAAAGGAATAGAATGTTATATATAGCAGAAGTAGTAGCAATAATCGAAGAGGCGAAAGAACGTGGAGAACATTCGCACACATTCATAAATCTGTCTTCGTATGTACGACATATACTAATAAAAGTCGGATATAAAATACGTTTCTCTATAGATGAGAATTGGAATGGCGTATATAAAGTAGAGTGGTAATTTTAAGTAAAACAAAATAGATGAGCTTTATTGCAAGACAAAAGAATGGGCTTTTATGCCGATTCTCAACGGTGATAGATACTGTTAGTGATTATAATATGACAGATGAAGAATATATTGAAATGTGTGCCCAAAAAGCAAGGGAGGAAGCTCAAGAAACATTAAAACATTCTCTTCGTCCGTTTGAAGAGGTAAAAGCATCTTTTGTACCTACCAATATGAGCCGTGATGAGTTCAACAGGATTTTAAAATTAATGGAAAAAGAATAACTATAAACATGAAACGATTTAATACCAAACAAGGTTTGTTCCCCTAAAGATAGATGAAGACTTTAATGTGGGGCATATTCAATCGAAAGACGGAAAAGTAAAAGACTTTAAAACGCGCAAGGCAGTTGAGAAGTATTGCAAAGAAAATCATTGCATTTATTGCGAAGAAAAATACATATTCTACAAATGATTATCCGTTCGAGAAAAGCCGCGCAAGAAAAAATCTTTGCGCGGCTTAATTTTATATTCTCAAATTACAGCAATCATTCGGGCTGTAGTTTACATTCTTCTTCCAGTACTGAAAATGACTATCCACGTCCTCACAAACTGAAATCTTCCTGCATCCTGAAATCTTATTTAGATATTCGATTTTTCGCTCCAACTGCAAATGATTATACCCTGCATGCTTCAGGGTGTATTCGGAATAGTCAATATCAAACCATTGCTTCACCCATGTGTTTACCCGCAAGAACTCCACCAGAATCTTATCACATCTGATACTGTTCAGAACCCTAAAATCAATAAATTGAGGGATAAATGGTGATAACCTGACAGAGACATCAAATCCTTGCTCCTGCAGCTTCTCAATAGCTTTAATCCGTGCAGATGGCGGACACGCCTTTTCAAATGTACGTGAAAGAGTGTCATCCGTAGAAGTCACAGATATTTGTATATGCGCCAGTTTTCTATCCATCAACCGGATATATATGTCATCTGCTACCATTGAGGACTTTGTCACGATAAGGTAATGTACCCCTTGTCGGTTCAGGTTCTGAATTGCTTTATAGGTTTCCCTGTAAACAGCCTCACAAGGTTGGAAACAGTCAGTCATTCCACCCAAACGCACAACTGTTCCCCGCTCTAATTTGCAGATCTTCCTCCCCACTTTGTCCGTCCGGGAAACAGATGGATTATCAGGATGCCATAGTCCCCTGAAATTAAGGAGTGACTTTGCATAACAATAAGAACAGTCGTGAAAGCATCCACAGCCGTAGAGGTCTAAACGTGTCGGGTAATTGCATTTATTTCCTTCATTTCCGGAGACGGTCTTATAAAAGGACTTAAACTCTGGTGCTTTTGTGAACGTAGTCACCCATTGTGGTGCATTTACTGTATATCCGGTAGTCATACCCGCAATTTCTTCTTTCAACATGCTCATACTCTTTTAAAATGAATGTTTATAATAATAATACAAATTTGATTATCTTTGCAATGCCAATCACATAAAACAAAAATGCGAGTAGACGCAGCAAGGGTTTTTGCCCCCGGCTGTGCGTCTGCTCGCATTTTGTTAGTATGTGATTGGCGTCTTTACTAACAGGCTGGGGGCTTTTTTATAGCCTTTCCCCCACAGGCTTATATTCAATTTTGACAAATCACTGAAAATCCGTATATTTGCGCTTATAATAGTGCTTTCTTATGCGGAATCCTGAAATGACCAAAATACGTGACCGGAAGATGGTAGAAACGTTCTATCTTCTCTATGATAAAAAGCGCATCCGTTTGGAGGATGTTCTTTTGCGTATGAGTCATGACCTGTTCTTTCTTGATCAGAACTACATCTACAAACGGATTTTTTATATATCGGAGAATTTATCATATTACGAACAATTAAAAGAGGGCAAAAAGCCCGATTCAAAAAAGAACGATACAAATCAACTTAGTCTTGGTTTTTAACCGTTGCATCATAGATGATACAGCGGTTCTTCGTCTTCCGTTTTCTCCGGTAAGTCCCCATTGCTAATTTTCATTTCACGGTCTTTCATGTCGGCATGGCTTGCAAGTTCCATTGTGGTGTAATCCATGATTTCACATTCAAAGCTGATCCGGTACAGGTTTCCCGCACCCCCCGACTCTTCCCGTCCGACATGGGTACGTCGGAGCGTGCCGAAGTTCTTTCCCGATTTTCCGTGTAACATCATCCCCAGCAATGTCAACAGGTCAAGAAAGGACAACGCCTCTTCCTGCATAGCCGCACCTTCGTAGGTATCGGAAAAAGTTTCGTAAAACAGCCGGAAATCAATCTGCGTGTGAAGCCGCTGAACGAGTAACCCTTCATCCTCAATACCCAGCGTATTAAATTCAATGAATACAGCCGGGGACGAAAAGGGATGTTCTTCATCGAGAAAACTAACCTGTTCATGCCACATGTCTATATGTTCAATCCCCGGTGTATTTTCCATCCGTTCCCTTAGCTCGGAATACTCATCCGGGATAGATGCGAGGAACTCATCTTTGCTCCGTATTATTTCAACCAGTTCTTTGTAGCAGTCTGTCCAAATCATAACTATATAGATTAAATATTCGAGAATCGTTTGTCAATCTCCGATGCGATCCATGTATCGAGTTGCTTCATAAACGTAGCGGACTCACCCATATACTGACGTTTGGGGATTCTTATCCTGCTGCCTACTTTTTTAAGTGCCATACTTTTGTAAAAAGAAGCCATTGTAGACAGCCGCTCATTGGCTTTATTTTGCCGTAATTCGCCATTTTTCCTCTTTTGCATTGATCCGGTCGACTTCATGTACAAATACCAAAAATAACGTTTCATTCGCTCCGTTACGACAATGTACCCGCCTTCATTGTGGATCTTGGCATAAGCCAGCGGATCGGTCTGATAAATGATACGGTCTATTCCACGGCTGACCGCATGTATGCTGTCACGGAGCTTCCCGCTTTGTATCAATACGCCACGATCCGAACCGATTGCGAGTGACCTTTTAGCCCACGGTGTCAGTGATGTATCAAGAAACCCCTGCCTGCGAAAATTCTGCTTGAAGAAGTTCACACCCGCAACTTTCGCGTAGCGGTGCGCATCTTCTACCAGTGTGGATAATTCTTTAAAAAAATCAGGTAATTCAGTTCTTTCCATTTGCATTTCAAAATAAAATTGTATATTTGCAATGTTCGCGGCTGTAACAGGTCAAGAGCTCCCTTCAGGAGTGGTAGTTTCGGCTACTGCTCCTGAAGTTCTTTAAGAAGGTCGGTTGCTTTTCCGTCCACCACGTCTTGCCATGACACTTTCACGGCTTTTCTCTTATAAATGAACACCATCCGCTGCCCGGCATACTTTTCGCCATACAGTTTGTATATGCCGTTCAGTTTGTTTTTCAGCATTTCCGGTTCGACAGTGTCAAAAGCGCTCAAATTGAATACAGTATATTCGCACTGCTGTTTTTTCGAACTGTCAAGCCCGTGTTTTATACCGCCCAGCCCCTGAATATTTTTCAGGTCTGCCAGCTTTTCGTCAATCAAATATTCCGGGTTCTTTACCCCGTCCTCGTTGATGTGCGGGCGGATTTTTACTTTCATCTTCAGTTCCTTTGAAATTACCCGTGCGCTTTCCACATTCTTTGCCAAGTCTTTCGGATCAGCAAAGTCGCTGATCATCACTTTCGATTCCGGATCACGATGATAAGGGGCGTATATTTTATTCCGCTCCGTCTCTTTCCTGATTTTTATCAGGTCATTGTCCGGCATTGAAAAATAAGGATGTGCAACCGTGAATATCTCACCGGATTGACCTACGTTATTCGCAAAAGCATCCGGTATCGTCACAATAGGCGTAGCAGGTGTTTCCGGTTCGTCCGTTTGTTCGACATAACACCTGCACCGATATCCGTTGGGCGGGTAGTTCTGCAGCCAAAACGGATCGTTAATAGGTTTTACGACACCATCCAGTATCCTATGTGATTCTCTTACCCGTTCATCCCCGGCAGTCACATACTTCAGGTTAGGCATTATATCCGCATTCTCCTTGAATTCCTGCCATTCACTGGCGCGTCTGCCGCTTGTTTCTGCCGTTTCAAATTCCGTGCGAAGGTAATTTTCATTATAGTCTTTATGAATTGCCATTACTTTTTCCCGGAAGTCCTCATAAGAAAGTTTTTTCCCCTTATCATCATAAAGGGCATCATTCATCTCCTTAATTTCCTGATACGTCTTCGCTCCGGAGAACTTGAACAAGTTGTCACGTATCCGTTGAGGTTCTTCCGCCTGTTCCGGATCATTATAGTCGTCTTCTCCCCATCCTTCAGCCGCCTTCTTATTCAGTTCCTCGTATGTCTTTCTGAATAATTCCCCGTCAATATTCCCTGTCTTAACTTTACGTTCGTAAACCTGTTTCATCACTCTTCCGATGATACTGCTGAAATCATACTCCCCGGCTTCCATGACAGGCGACGTTACCGTTTCATCGTCCGGTTCGGTCTTTTTTTTTTGAGGGTCTGTTTGGGGCTGATTCGGCAATGTTCCTCCCTGCTGCTCACCACCGGGATTTTTCTTTTGACCAATGATCGGCAAACCTGTTTTTTTAGCAACTTCTTCATGGTCAAACTCAAAGGTATAAGCCAGCTTGTTGATTGCTTCGATGTATTCCGTGATAGACAAACTTTCCGTGTCGTCCCACTTCAGTTTCAGCCTTTCAAGCGGTTTGTATACCGGGCTGATCTTTACCAGTTTGGGAATGATAATGTAATTGAAATAAAACTGGAACAACATTTTATCATATTCGTGCCGCGATTTTTCAACACGTTCATGTACTTCTGCCGTACCTTCCCACGCACCGTTTTCAGTTGTTCCCGTCTGACCCAGCAAACGTTTACTGATCTGGTTGTCACATCGTTCCTCTAACGGTAAAAAAGCATTGGTTGTATTTCCCCCGGCTTCTTTCCCATACTCGACCGTTTCGTTTCCTTGCAGCACAGCAAAGAAATTATTCCTGAAGTCCGTCATCATTTCGAATAATTCGTCCATCCGCTTTTTATCCATTCTGTCTGAAGTAACAAAGACGGGCGGAACACCATATTTTTCGATATAATTCATCCATGCCCCCAATCCTAATTTCTTGGCAAGAATGATGACCGCCAGTTCGTTGAGCATCCCCAGCGACCACGGATTCCCGAATTGTACATAGTACGGTTCAAGCGCACCGTCTTTGTACGACCATCCAGTCTGGTCTGATTCCTCCCTGATGATGATTTGTTGTTGTGGAATGTAATTTGACATGGGAATTTCTTCGACATGGCTAATTTCCAAATTATCATCAAGGTGGGAAAGATCGGCAAGCGATACCCCCTGTAACTGATGCAGAAAACAGATTCTGATAAGCTGGTGAAACCATGGACGATCCAGTAATTTTTTTGCTTCCTCATCTTCATTGTCATTATCATCCACAAGGTTATATTTTGCCTGTTGCACAGGTAAGACGCGATTGTCAATGGTCGTCTGCAAATGTTCATCGTTATATAACGACTGAAAAAAGCGGTATAATAAACCACGCCTGGGATCATCCGGATCGGTAGCTGCGGTCACTGACATGATCCAGTCGTCAATGGTCTTTTCCCGATAAACAACAGCCTGCCTTTTATACATTGTTCCTGACGTTGGCAACCCACTGCTGTCCATTCGATAATAATACTCATTGAGTATATTCTTCAGGCTCATCCGACGAATAGCCTTCTGTTGAAACCAGTTGAATATTTCTCTTAACTTCTTGTACATAACATACCTTTTAAAAGCGGTTTAAAAACTATTTAAAGAAACCATCCACCATTGCGCGTGTGCCCGTATAATATGGGATATTGCACGTTCCCGTCTTCATCCGTTACCGGGGGAATATCCTGTGGCAAAGTCATGATCCCGTCGCGCAGTTTGACAAGTATGCCGTCCGCCCAATCGTTCAAGCCCGACAAGGAATCCGGAACTTTACGGGTTGCATTCCGGCTGACAGCACGACAGGCTGTGATACATGCGACCACACGTACCAACAACCCTGTCCGGATCGGAGGATCACCAAATATTTTCCCCACGTCGTAACGACCACCGATATAGGCGCACACTTCACTTATGACAAGGTCTTCAATCCCTGCCAGTATCTCTTCTTCTTTCTCTATACTTTCGATCAGCAACCGATTCTGTATGATGGTTGTCAAATCATCCATGTTGATGTACTTCATAGTTACCAAGTGTATTTACGTTTATATCTTCCCGCTTTCCACGGTCGTGACGCGGGTTCATCCTCTGATTGTGGGGGATCAGTGTATATTTCAAGTTTCTTCACCGCCTGTTCATCGGCATCCGGACTGTCGTCATGTTCTGTCATACCCGGTTCAACCGCATACAATTGCTTTAAGCCGACAGCTATGTCAGGGTTTGACTTTAGCAGTTCATTGACATACATACGACCGTTCTGATAATACGGGTGCATGGAAAGCATACGAAGCAACTTGGTCATCGTTTTGGGAGTTTGTATTGGAACCAAATTAAGCTCCACCCCCGTTTCCGCTTCAGCTTCCTCAATGTTCCGTTTAACTTCATCATTCCAGAATTGACTCTCATATTGCCAAAAACAGATAATGCCCTTTGCCCTGAATTCAGCCTGCTTCATGCACATCCATTGTACGCAGAGTTTCATCTTTGACTGCTTTACGAATCCGTCTATCAGCCAAAAATCATTTTTATGGCGTCCCCAAATCTTACATGCGTTAAAGTCACTTGTATCTGTCCCGGCATACGCAATGTCCCAATGTGCCACGATCGCATTCATCGTGTGAAGGTCAGGGAGCTTTCCCCACTTCACCATTTCGGGCTTGAATATTTTACCCTTGACAAGCGGTACGTGGTTATATTCCGCATGTGCCGCGAGAATGCCCATGTCTTTTTCCTGCTGACGATAGAACTGGGCGGAATACATCGATTTCCACGCTGGTTCATACGTTACCGGATCATAAGCCTTCACCAGATGCCAGTCCCAGTCGGGATGCCGTTGTTTGAGAATCGTCTGTACCATCCGGGATGCAAAACGGTTGTTAGCACCTATCAGACGTCTGCGCTTTCCCGTCATGGTTGCCAGCACGTCCGCTTCGATCCAGTCCGCATAATCATCCTGCATCCGGTTGTTTTTGATGGTCTGCGGTGTCTCCAAGTCGTCAATTATCCACAGGTCAGGACGATGTGCGCCTTTACGAAGCCCGCGAACCTTCTGCTTCGCACCGAACGCCTTGCAAATAAAGCCGTTCATCGTTACGAAGTTTCCCTTTTCCCAATATCCCGGATTATACTGCTCGCCAAAGTCGTGTTTCAAAAGTTCGTTTGCCTCGAATTCCGCACGTAAATCTTCCAGCAGGTCACAAGCGCGGTCAAATGTGTCGGAAACGATACACATATAATGCGTCTCACCGTTAATCCATAACCATAGGGGAATGATCACATCGTTCCATACCGATTTTGCAAGTCCGCGTCCCCATTCGGCATATCCTTTATAAATTGGATCGTTCATCACCCTATTGGCATGAGCGATCTGAAAGTCCGCACAGTCTGCGGTCGCATAATGGGGAAGATAGGTTTCGACAAGATACTTGACATCCCGCTTCGCACGCTGTATGCGGTTCATCCGAACTGTCAGCGATTCGTCCGGATCAATCAGGTTGCCCGTGCACCGCGCACGTTTTAACTTCTCCTGATACTCCTTGAGGGCTTTGCTATCTTCGACTTTCATTATCCCAACATTTTTGCGGCTTCATAAAGGTGGTTCTCCTGAAAGTCCAGTGTTTTAAAATAAAGGTCTGCATCGTACACCTTCATCGCATCGAATATCCGGCTCATGACATCAATGTAAATAGCGAGCGTAATCCGGTTCTTTTTGTCCACCTCTTTGAGCTGGTTTCCCCATTGCGCCACACTGTTGTCAAGCGTAGCCGCCTGTTTCCGTAGTTCGAGCACCTTGTCGCTGTCACCTTCCGCAATGGCTTCGTCAATCATGCGCAGCAGCTCCAGTTTTTGGTCTGCAAGAATGTTGATAATCTGTTTCAGGTTGTCACCCTGCTTTTGCGATGAAATAACAGATGCCTGACGCTCTTTTTTCCAAAGTGCGTCATTCTCATTAATCCAGCTTGAAACAGACCTTTCCGACACGTTTATTCGTGTGGAAATCTCCTTGCACGTCATTCCTTCACGTACATAAAGGTCGTGCGCTTCCTTCTTCAATTTACGGTAGTATTCTTTGCTTGGCATATCGCTTCCTTTCGTTTACGCAGCAAAGGTCATATTTCATCATCACCTGTGGAAAACGGCTTTTCATGTTGGAACGTATTCTTTCCAAGTTGGAAAAAATACGTCCTTGTTAACACTGTTTTTTTTCCAAGATGAAAACGCTTTTTCCGTACCCGCCTTTCCTTTTCCAATTTTGCAGTATGAAATTTTAAATATCGCGAAAATGAATCTGACTGCAACAGCGGAAAACGGACGTGCCCGGATTGAACTCAAAGGCACAATATCAAAATGGAGGGAGACGGAAGCGGAATTCACTTCCAAAATTGAGCAACTGATAAGATCAGGAATCAAGGATGTGCATATCTATATCAACTCTCCCGGTGGCGAATGCTTCGAAGCCAACGAGATCGTGAACGTGATCAAGAAGTTTCCCGGCAAAATTACGGGTGAAGGCGGTGCGCTGGTAGCCAGTGCGGCAACCTACATCGCTATCAATTGCACATCGTTCTCCATGCCTGCCAACGGACTTTTCATGATCCATCAGGTCAGCGGAGGGGCATGCGGGAGAGTCGCTGATATTGAATCGGCTTTGGAGGTCATGCGCAAACTGAATGAGCACTATCTGAATGCCTTCCTGTCAAAGTGCACGGACAAGAAGAAAATCCGGGACGCCTGGGAGAAGGGCGACTACTGGATGAGCGCGCAGGAAGCGAAGGAAAACGGCTTTGTGACGGAAGTTACAGGCAAGGCAAAAGTCGATAAGGCTATGGCACAAATGATTACCAACTGCGGTTACACAGGTGAAATTGAGATTACTGACTCTATTAATAACGAAAAATCAAAAAATGACATGGATTTAACAATGTTGACTACCCGCTTCGGAATGGACGCAAGTACCACGGAAGCACAATTCATCGCACAGGTAGACGTGTGGAAGCGTAAGGCAGACCGCGTCGACATGCTCGAAAGACAGGAGGAGGCACGCAAGGAACAGGAAATCGAAAACATCCTGAACAGTGCGATCAAGGAAAAAAGAATCACAGCCGACGTTCGTGACGACTGGAAGGCGAACCTGACCAGCAATTTCGATACCGCAAAGAAGCTGCTCGACGCTATCAAGCCTGTGGAAATGCCGGAAGTTCATGCTCCCAGTCTGACGGATACCACAAACAAAAAGTTCGAAGACCTTCAAAACGATCCGGAGGCTTTGAAAAATATCATGGAGAAGAATCCGGCTGAATACGAACGTCTTTTGAATGACTACATAAAGCGTAACGGAAAATAAAATACTAACCATTTAAAAAAAAGAATATGGCACAACCAGTAGACGGTCTTTATTTGAACAAGTACGTCGATCCCCAACTGTTGATCGAACGTCGCAATTACAGGGCGGACTTCATGCAGGTCTTAGGCTCTGTTCCTGCCGGAGCTTTGGCTGCGGACGGTGTACGCAGAAACAAACTGATTAACAATGTCGGTTTTCGCGTAAACAACACGGAAGATTTCGAGCCGAAGCAAATGACCGGAAAGAATTATATCGTACCGTGGGAAATCTACGATACGGAACCCAGTTCCTGTACGGATGACGAAATCCGTTATCTCGCTTTTGACAAGCGCGCTGCTATCCGTGTGAAGCACAATGAAGCCTTTCAGGTCGGTATCCGCAACCATGTGCTGCACAAACTGGCTCCGGAGGATGATTCAAACGAAGAAATGCCTGTTATCCGGACAACGGGTGAGAAAGATATTAATGGTCGTTTGAGACTGTCTTATAAGGATCTGGTCGATTTTGCAACGCTCGCAAAGACGTGGAACCTTCCCGTTACCGATGCCCTGTACATGGTGCTTTCCCCCCTGCACATGGGTGACTTGTTGCTGGATAAGGATGCGTCCAAGTACTTCTATGACCGTACTTTCTACCTTGATCCGGCAACCGGAAAACCGAAAGGCTTCATGGGTATCAAGTTCTTTGAGAATAACGACTGCCCGTTCTATAATGCGGAAACAGCCAAGAAGGTGGCGGAAGGCACAAAACCGTCTGCCGAAACGGACTTTCAGGCAAGCACGTTCTTCTATGCTCCGAATACGTATTACCACATCGAATCCGTGAAATCCCTGTATCGTCCGGAAACGACCGATACACGCAGCAAGAGTCCTACATCCGAATATCGTACCCAAACCTACGGTATTGTAGACCGTATTGAAGATTTCGGTGTTGGTGCAATTTTATCAGGTAAATCCGTATAACGAATTATTTTATGGGAAATTTTACAGGAGTAATCATCAACAAAGTTAATGGCGGGCTGGTACGGGATACCGATACCAGTGACCGCATCATCTTGCTCGTGGTCGGTGGATCGGAGATCGGAAAACTTGAATATTACAAGCCGGAAAACCTCAACGACATTACCGATTTGGAAGCACTTGGTTGGGATGATACCATTGATCTTGAAAACAAGGAACTGGTGCATTACCATACCAGCGAAGTCTTCCGCCTGTCTCCGGAACGTTCGCTGTATCTTATGCTGGTTCCGAAGTCTGAAAAAGTGTCAAGCCTGCTGACGAAGGAAGATTTCGTCAATGCGGTACGTACCATCAACGGAGTAAACACCATCGGTATCTGCTCACTGACTGCGGACGAAACAATCACAGTAGCCGTACAAGAGGCACAGAAGATGGTCAATAAATTCAGGGAAGACCACCTGTATATCGATGCGGTAATATTGGAAGGTGTCGGAAAGTATATCAATGCCATTGCCGATGCTGTCGACCTCCGGAAGTTGGATGCTGAAAACGTCTCTGTCGTGATTGCACAAGACCCGGCACGGGCGGCAAAGGATGAAGCATACCGGACACACGCTGCCGTAGGAAGCGCACTCGGAATGCTGTCTGTCCGCTATGTACATGAAAATATGGGCAGTGTTGATATTGAAAACCACCCACGGACGGCAAAGGGGACAAAGGACTATCCATTGACTGACAAACTGAACGGGCTTTGGCTGGATGCAGCCTTGAGCAATGGCAAACCCTTCTCACAGTTGAGCGTATCCGACCAGAAAAAACTGACTGACCAAGGGTATATCTTCGTCGGCAGCTTTCAAGGGTATGCCGGATTCTTTTTCAGCAATTCATGTACGTGTACGGAAGCGGACAGCGACTATGCATATATTGAATATAACGCTGTTTGGAACAAGGCGGCACGTATTATCCGCAATACCTTGTTACCGCGTGTGAGAAGTAAGGTGAAAGCTGACCCGTCAACCGGATATATCAGTAATACCACGATCAGCAGTTGGGACGCGCTTGTCAAATCCGCACTGGAAACTATGGTAACTTCGGAGGATATTGCAGACTTCGACATTTATATCAATCCCAAACAGATGGCTGTCAGCGACAAGCCTTTCAATATCAAGGTAAAACTGGTTGCAGACGGTATTGTACATGAGTTTGAGATTGACTTGGGTTTCACAAATAAAATCTGAAAATATGGCATTGTTAGGAACATTAATCAACAAGTTCGGAAAAATAGCCGGATGGAACAGCGTCAAGGTTGTCATGCTCGGTCGTCAGGTAGAGGGTATCACAGCCCTTTCCTACAAAGACAGCAAAGAGAAAGACAACATCTACGGTGCCGGTGAATTTCCTGTCGGTCGCGGTGAGGGGAATTACAAGGCTGAAGCATCGATCACCCTTCTGAAAGAAGAAGTGAACGCCTTGCAACTGACACTCGGTTCGGGAAAGCGTCTCACGGATATCGAGCCGTTCGACATTCCGGTCATGTATGAGTATAAAGGGCTTGTCATGAAGGACGTAATCCGGAACGTCGAATTCACGGACAATGGCGTGGACGTTAAACAGGGTGATAAAAGCATTGCCACACAATTCACCCTTCTTCCCAGCCATATCGACTGGAATGTGGCAATGTAGTTTAATAACCGTTTAAAAGACTTTTAAAATGAAAGAAGAAGAAATGAAAATCAAGGCTGGAAAGCCTTACGAGGAACTGACAACGGAGGAAAAGGCTTTGATTGTCGATTTCACAGAGGAAGAGCATACGGAACTGAAACTGAAATACGGAAAACGCCTGAAGCATGTCACCGTACAGGTGGACGAGGATGAACGTTACGACTACCTGATCGTCCGCCCGAAAAAAAACATCCTGCTGGCTATGGCAAAGAAAAAGGATGATCTTGAAGAAGCAAATGACATTCTGATCCGGAACTGCGTGGCGGCTGGCAATATGGAGGCGTTGGAAGATTCTACCGTCTATACTTCAGTCCTGACCGCCATCGGACAACTGATTGCCGGACAGGCGGCTTTTATCAGCAAAGCATAGAGGAATATTCATCAGCGTTCGGTCTTGTCGAGGGAATAGATGCCATCCTGAAAAAAGTATATGGCTTCGACATCCCGGACAAACTGGACGAAGATGAATGGCTCCGGCTCTATGCCGAATACCGCATGTTGCGGAAAACGGAGTTGGAAGAATTTGAAATAGTAATGCACAATGCATTCGCTAAAGTTGTAAACCGATTATTCTCAAAAGACAATGCAAGTGACTCAATGGATATTGGAACTGGTTGACAGGATCACGTCTCCGCTACATGCGGCAACCGATGCAGCCGAAGAAGCTACACGGGTAATCGACGACACGGAGGAAGTGGTTGAACGTCTTGGGGAGACATCGGGAAAAACAGCCGGAAAACTGGAAGGGCTGGGAAAGGGAATGTTCTTTCTCAACCAGCTGAAGGAAGGTGTTGACAATATCCGTGATTCCTTTAACGACGCCATCGAACCGGGCGTCCGGTTTGAAACTGCCGTTGCCGAAATGTCCGGTATCACCAACATGGAGGGGAAGGAACTGGACGTTCTCGCCACCAAAGCCCGTAACACGGCAAAAGCGTTCGGTGTCGATGCGTCAAATGCTATGGTCGTTTATAAGGACTTGCTTTCAAAGATTACTCCGGAACTGAAAAAAGCACCGGACGCGCTCGAAATCATGTCGAATAATGTAATGACACTTAGTAAAACGATGCAAAATGACGTCCCCGGAGCGTCTGCAGCCATGTCCACCGCCATGAACCAGTATAAGGTTTCCCTCGATGATCCGATGAAAGCCGCACAAACTATGACGGACTATATGAACATCATGGCGGCAGGAACTGTCGAAGGGTCTGCCGAAATCAGGGAGGTCGCGGAAGCATTGAAACAAACGGGTAGTGTTGCAAAAACATTCGGGGTTGAATTTGCCGAAACAAACTCCCTGATCCAGTTGCTTGACAAATCGGGGAAAAAGGGTTCAGAAGGCGGTATCGCTTTGCGTAACACGATAGTCAAATTGCAGGCTCCGACTACGGACGCGATCAAGCAACTGAAAGCTGCCGGGGTCAATATAAAAACGATGCAAAACCAGTCCCTTTCACTGACTGACCGACTGCGTGCCCTGACTCCGGTCATGCACAACGCTACAATCATGTCCGCGTTGTTCGGAAGTGAAAACCTTGCTTCAGCGATGGCTTTGATTGAGGGTGTAGACCAAATTGACACATGGACGGAAGCGATACAGGGTTCTACTTCTGCGGTCGACATGGCAAATAAACAAATGGATACTTATGCCGAAAAGCAGAAACGTATGCAAGCGTTTATCGACGACCTGAAGATCAGTTTCTTTGAATTTGTAGAACCGATTGCCCCTGCCATTGAAGTTGTGGGAATCTTTGTAGGCGCGCTTGTCACGCTCGGAACTGTCGCATGGTCTATTTCGCAGATCATGTCACTTGGAATAACAAAGATTGCCGGGGTTTGGGTTGCGTCGATGGCTAAAATGGCATTGTCTACAATCGTGGGTAGCCGGCTGATTTCCGTCGCTATCATGGGTATCCCTGTCATCGGCTGGATCGTTGCAATCATAACGGCTGTCATCGCTTTCGTGGCTTTCCTTTATAACAAGTTTGAAGGAGTCCGTGTGTTCCTGTTCGGGCTGTGGGAAGTCCTTAAAACGGGCTTTCTTTCCTTTTTCAAGACGATTCATACCATCCAAATGGGAATCATTGAAATTCTGAATCCGGTTAACTGGTTCAGGGATGACTGGAGCATTGACGACGTATTTGAACGGGTAAAGAAAGAAGTGTTTGACAACGCTGTGGCAGTCGGTCGGGCATGGGAAGAAGGCAAGGAAAAGGGACGGGAAAGCTGGCGGAACAAGGACAAAGTCCCCGGACTTGACAAGTTCCAGCTGGACACCGCACCAGCGGCAGTCAACAAACCGACCACCGTCACAACCTCAACCGGGGGGACTTCCGGGAAAGACGTGGGACTTGGTGGAAAAGGTGGAAGCAGCGTGAGGAATATCACCATGAACGTGACATTCAACAATCATTTCAGGGTTGCGGCAGGTGCGGACATGCGCGATGTTGCGGATAAGGTCAAACGGGAAATTTTAGCGGTGATAACCGATACAGTACCAGCAATAGGATAAAGTTATGACAGGAAATACAGCGTTAAATATTGGTGCATTGTTCACGGAGGTCTTCGGGATTTCATCCCCGATTTATCTTCCGTGGGGACGAACCCTGCAGGATTACGATCCGGGGAAATACATCGGAGTGACAACGATTCCGGATGCCGAAGCCGAAGCATACAGCTGGATGGGGACTCCGGTCATCGGGACGTTTACCCTTGACGGTAACAAGCAATACAGCACCTATAATCCGGACGGGTCACGCGGCACGATGAATATGGCTAGTTTTCCGATGCCGTATGCAACGATCGTGGACTTTTCGCGCTCGATGAACTGTTCAAAAACGAAGGTATTGGGTGTTCACGGAACTGTAAAGGAAGTCTACGGGCTCGACGACTGGAAAATCAATATCCGGGGATTCTGCATAGCAGACAAAAGCCGGGAAGGTTATAAGACGGTTGCCGAACAAGTGAACGCGCTCTGCAAGTTCCGCAAAGTGACGGAAGCGGTCGGAGTTACGGGAAGCATCTTCAACAACAAGGAAATTTACTCCATTGTCATTGATAACATTTCGTTCAATCCGATTCAGGGAAACAGCAGCGTAGTTCCGTTCACGATAGAAGCAACGAGTGATAACCCTTATGAACTGACACTATGAGCTATATGATGTGCAGCCGGATCACATTCCCGGCAAACAAGAGACGCGAGGAACTGGTCATCTATACGATTTCGTCGGTTCACATCGAAAGTTCATGGAAGATGCTGACAGACTCTGCAGAAATAGTCCTTCCCAGGCGTATCAAATACTTTGCCGGAAAAGACCTGAAGGAACTGCTGTCTGCCGGGGATCAGGTGAAGATTGAACTCGGATATGATTCCAACCTGTACACGGAATTTGAAGGATATATATCGCTGATCGGCTGGGGTGTTCCAGTGACGATCCGGTGCGAGGACGAAATGTATAACCTGAAAAGAAAAACAGTGTCCTATTCCGCAAAGAATGTCACACTGAAGAAACTGCTTGCAGACGTTGCCAAAGGCTATGAGGTGAAGACGAACTATGATGCTGAACTTGGTGCGGTACGGTATTCTTCCAGAACGGTCGCGGAAATCCTGAATGACATCCGGAAGAAAACCAACCTCCACTGCTATTTCATCGGCAAAGTCCTGTATTGCGGAAATGTCTATTCCGAAAAGGTCGACACCGAAAAGGTGAAAATCGTACTGGAAAAAAATGCCGTCAGTCAGAACCTGAACGAAACCAACGGTGAGTTTCAGGTCAAGGTTGTCAGCATCGGTGCTGGCGGCAAGAAACTGGAAGCAAAAGCCGGAACGGAAGGAAGTGAGGTCTATAACCTGACTTACAATGAAAAAGGAAAGTCCGTCAAGGTCGAAGACCTGAAGAAGTTCGCCAGAGATTTCTACGAAAGCCTTAAAAAGCAGAAGTACCGCGGGGGCGTCGAACTGTTCGGGATACCTGTCGTCCGCCACGGTATAACGATTGACCTGAAGAGTGAAATAACTCCGGAAATGAACGGATACTATTACGTTGAGAAGGTGACAAAGGATTTCAGTGACGATGCTACATACAGGCAAAAATTAGAGTTGGGAGGACGTGCGGAATGACTACGGATGAACAGTTACGTGATGCGCTTGAAAAATGGCGCGAAGGGGCTAGACAGGCGCAATTGCGCTGGGTAACGGTAGACAAGGTTGATAAAGAAAACAAGGCAATGGATGTGACCGGGGTCATTGACCAGCTTGAATATTATGATGTCCAGTTGGGAATGGGTGCATTATGCATCTATCCGAAACCGGGAACAACTTGTCTGGTCGGAATCATCGAGGGACAGGAGACTGACGCCTTCCTGATTTCTGCTGATGAGGTGGACGAAATTGTGCTGAATGGCGGGACATTGGGCGGACTGGTAAAAGTCGGGGAACTGACGGAACGGCTGAACCTGATTGAAAAGGACATCAATTCATTGAAGCAGAAATTGTCAGGATGGACACCTGTACCGAACGACGGGGGATCGGCTTTGAAAACGGCATTGTCTTCCTACATTTCGGAATCACTAAAAGAGACACAGGTCAGGGACATTGAAAACGAAAGGGTGAAGCAATGAAAGGACTATTACTCGACAAGGATGGTGATATCAGAATTGTCCCCCATAAGGGAAAAGACGGGCTGACCGGGTTCGTAATCGGTGACACTCTGATTCAAAATGCGGCAATCGTGCTTGAGCTGAATCAGGGTGAGTTGAAAGAAGACCCGGTGCTGGGTGCGAACCTGATCCGGTATATCCGTTCACAGGCTGATAAAAGAGCCATTGAGAAACAAATGAAAATCCACCTGAAACGCGCGGGCATTGACTATTCGGAGCTGGTGGATAAAATAAATATTGAAATTACTAACGATTAAAATGATTGAAAATGAAAGCAAGTAACGATCTGATTAAAAAGTTCGGAGTAGACAAAATCATTCACGGACTGATTGGGATGCTCATTTTAGCCGTGTGCGTGGTAGCATCTGTTTTCCTGTTTGGGGTGAGCTTCCCTAGCGTATTGGGCGGCATGGTTTTGGGAACTGTATCCGCATGGCTGGCTGGTAAATGGAAGGAATCGAAAGACGATGTTCCGGATATGGCAGACATCCGGGCGACGGTACGCGGGGCATTGTTGGCGGATGTGGTCATATTACTGGTATGGATAGTTTTCCGACTGATTCTATAACCTGTATGTATCATGAAAAGACTACACGTACAGTTATGGATCGCAGTTTTCCTGTCCGTATCCGGAATGATCCTGCTGTTTTGCGGATTTTGGGTAGTACCTACGGGACAGATTGACAACTCGGTTTTAGTCGCCTATGGCGAAGTTTCGACTTTTGCAGGCGCACTCTTCGGAGTTGATTACAGGTATAAATGCAAGTATAAGAAATACATTCAAGGAGAAGACGAAACAGAAAATAAGGAGGAAAAGAAAGATGAATAAACCTACATACATTATCATTCATTGTTCTGCAACACGCGAGGACAAAGATTTCACAGAGAAGCAAATTAATGATTCACACGTAGCCCGTGGCTTTGGAAAATGGGGATACCACTATTATATCCGGAAAGACGGTCGCGTGATTCCCATGCGTGCGGAAAACGAAATCGGGGCACATGATAACTTTATCGTTCCCGGTGAGAAAACCAGTTATAACCGATGTTCAATCGGTATCTGCTATGAGGGCGGACTGGATAAGAACGGCAAGGCAAAGGATACCCGGACGGACGCACAGAAGAAAGCGATGCGCGAGCTCGTTCAGGACATCTGCCACCGCCACGACATTATTGATATCCTCGGGCATCGAGATACCAGTCCGGACAAGAACGGGAACGGCATCGTCGAAAAATGCGAGTGGATGAAAGAATGTCCCTGCTTCGACGTAAAGAGTGAATTTACCTCATTTTTACCACCTGTAATCGTTCGACCGTAATGAAAAAGATACTCGTTTTTTTACTCACAATCGTGGTGCTGTCCGTCTGTTCCTGCCGATCGTCCAAAACGGACACGACCGTCCATCAGGATAACACGGAACAGAAGCAGACGGAACAGGAAGAAGTTTCTACAGACAAAGCGCAGGTCAGCGTAAACAAGAATGTTGAGCGAATGATCGAGATGATGCAGCAAATGGAATTCAACTGGCAGAAGACGAACTATTCGCCACCGGATTCGACCGGGAAACAATACCCGACCTCCACGGAGACAGCGACAGGAACGTCTACCAGACAGGAGAAAGAAACCTATAATGAACAACTTCAGGTACAAATACAGGAAATTCAGGAAACCCTGCTGACATTGAAGGAGCAACTGGAAAAACAGGAGAGGAATGATACAAAGGTCGTTGAAAAGGTCGCGTACATTCCTCCGTGGGCAAAAGCCGTAATAGCAGCCTTTTTTATTGCATTTGTATTTTTTATTTATAAAAATGTAAGATGAAAACTGTAGTACAAGCCGGACAAACCCTGCTGGACATAGCCGTGCAGGAATATGGTACAATCGAAGCGGCTTTCATGCTTGCCAGGACGAACGATATGGGCATAACGGACACCCTACAAGCCGGACAGGAAATCGAAACCCCGGAAAAGGTCTATAACAGTGAACTGGCTGATTACTGCCAGCGGAACTCCGTTTGTCCGGCTACTTCTGAAACCGCCTCAAATGCGGTACGATTGAGAATTTTCACCGAACAGTTTACCGAACAATTTAAGTAATGGCTAGAACAATCGCAGAAATAAAGAAAGAAATGACGGATGCCTATATGTCAAACAGCATTATCCGTGACCTGTATGGCATCACGGGTGATGCCGACTTTGATTCGGTGTTTTCCCCCGTATCAATAGAAAGTACCCTGTTTTACATTTTTGCGGCAACAGCGCACGTCATAGAGCAAATGTTTGACCAGTTCAAATCGGACGTGGAGGAACGGATTGACGCCAATATCATACCGACCGTGCGATGGTATCATAGCAGTGCGCTGGCTTTCCAGTATGGTGATCCGCTGGTCTATGATCCGGAGAAATACCAGTTCCGGTATTCCGTTATCGACAAAACCAAACAGCTTGTCAAGTATGTGGCAGTCAAAGATCGCGGAGGAAGTATTCAGATACTCGTGTCCGGAGATGAGGGGGGACTTCCTTGTCCTTTGACCGGGGACGTTCTGACGGCATTTAAAAGCTATATGAATTCGATCAAGATTGCCGGGGTAATCTTGTCGATACAGTCAATTCCGGCAGATGACATCCGTATCAACGCGACCATAGAAGTCGATCCTATGGTTATCAACGCTTCCGGTATCCGCCTGACGGATGGTAGTAAACCAGTACTTGCCGCCATCAACGATTATCTGAAAGGTATCGAGTATGGCGGTAAATTCAATAAGACAAAACTTGTTGACGCGATACAGAGGGTTGAAGGCGTACTGGACGTCGAACTTGGAGAATGTGCCGCAAAAGCGGCATCCGCTACGGAATATAACGTAATTAAAAATAATAACTATACGGCTGTAGCCGGGTGCTTCATCCTGAACAGCCTTGAAACCTCCCTGACTTATGTGGTATGATTTTGACATTATCAAATACGCGCAGTATGTGCTTCGTCCGTCATTGAGGAAAAGGAAGATATTTGCAATCATATCCATCTTCCTTCTCCCTTTAATCTTCATTTACACCCTGTTTAAAAGCTACCGTAAACAGGCTATCAACAAGCTGAATATAAACGGTCAGGTGATATATATCGAGAAAGTGCTGAACGACAGGTTTTTCTTGAAAAACAGGGAAATATACATCACTGATATTGCGGGAAAAGAATCGTACCTGTATCACCGCAGGGAAGAGCAAATCCCGTCCTACCTGTATAAACGGGGTGAAGGAGTGGGAAAGAAACACATCCAGCAGCGCGGTGAAGGGAACTATTCGGGAAATTACATGGTGAACATACCGTCGTTCCTGTCAACGTATGAGAATGAGATTAAAAACTTGATTGACTATTATAAACCAGCCGGACGAACCTACGTCCTTAAAATATACGAATATGAATAAACTGTTATTTAAAGAAGGCGGACAGCCATTTTATTTGGATGATTTGGAATTTATGCAAGAATCCACAGCAGACGTATTGAAAGCCATTTGTTCCGGGATGAAACTGGGAGAGAAACATATTCTGTTAAGCGATCCGGTCAGCACGGAAATCCTTGGTTCCAATACAGTGTATACTATTGTCGGAAATGGATATATCGTGATAGGTGATGAAGTTTATCCGATAAAACCGGATATTCTTACTGTGCCTACATCACAACCAGTATACTGGGTGGTTGTTCAGGAAAAATTTCAAAATGAAATATTTGCGGACAATTCCGAAGCGCAAGTATATGAGCGCAGGTATGTAAAACTGTCAACAACATATACAAAGTCAGATATGTATGTAGGCAGAAATGATGTAGTAACATTCAGGAACAAAATATTGGCTATTGTCACAGATTATTTGGACAAGACCATAATAGAAAAGGACATGAAAGCCCAGTTATCCCTAAGTGAAGTCGTTTCCGGAAAAGCAGAAATCATATACCGGGCAAAACAGACGGGCAATGAAACTGTCTATTTTAATATCTTGGCTGCTGCCAATACAGGAACTTCCATGATAGCTCCTGAAGTGAACGGCAAACGGAGATTATGTACATTTGATTCGTCTGTAAAGAATATTTCCGGAGTGTTCAGTCTATCGATGTCGTATGCAGATTCATGGGATAATCCACAATCAATGATTGTTCAACTCACATTCGATAACGGCAACTGTTATATAGCTTCAGCAGATGGCAGCCCACTTGTCCAAATGCCTGCAAGTACTATTTTAATCGAGGATACATTAAAGATTTAACTGATAATGGCAACAATATACGAATTAAAAAGACGGGCACAGGAACTTTCGGCAAAGAAAGATTCCTTATCCATATCACCTGAAGAAGTGGGCGGCTTGATTGATGAAACGCTGGATGTCATCAACGAAGCGGAGAAAAACCAGATCGGGTTGGGGATTCGTAACACATACACCACCGTCGCGGAGATGAACGCGGACAGTACTTCCCCGGTCGGTTCTGACGGAAAGCCGTTGAAATTCGGTCAGATCGTGACGGTGTATGACGAGAATACCCCCGATGCAGTCGACAATGGTAACATCTACGCCTTTCAAAATCCGGGGTGGAAACTTGTCTCAACGACAGGCAACCTTTCCGTATATGCAAAAAAAGAAGATGTAGAAACGGCAAAGAATACGGCTGATGCTGCACAAAAGAAAGCCAACGAAGCTGCGGAATCCGCTAAAAAAGCGAATGAAAATATCGGAAAGCTGTCCGATAATATCGGCACGGAATCGGAAAGCGAAGACGGGACAGTATGGGGTAAACTTAAAAGCCTTTCTGACGATGCCGACAGCACATCACAGGACGTGTCTTCATTAATGGTAGATTTCGTACATCACTCAACAGAACGCTTCGACGAAATAGTAACCGACTCTTCCATTGTGTTGGAGCAGTCCAATGCGCCTACTGAAGACGGTAAAATTGTATTTCTCGCCAGTCTGGGTAAATTTGCCTGCTTCGTTGACAACAAGTATTATCCAAGCTGGAAAGGTGTTGATGCCTATATGAATACCGACCGCACACACCCGCACGAGAATAAAATATACCTGTTCGGCAACAAGACCTACATCTACTTTGCCGGGGCTTTGCTTTCTGCCGACTCCGACGCGATACAGTTAGCCGCGTCTGCGGACTTGGCTGCAAAAGCGGCAAAGAAATCGGCTGAAGACGCACAGGCTACCGCGTCTTCAGCATTGTCGCTGGCTAACAAAGCCCTGTCCGTTATCAATGTCAACGAAATATGTGGCGGCTCTGTCTATTCCTTGTCCGCAGCCATTGCCGCAATTACGGAAAGGGAGAATGCGGATAATGTCACTTACCGCAAACCGGGTATCGTATTGACTTATAAAATTGCTGAAGGTGAATGGGAATCCAAACAGTTTGCCGGATCATCCCTTGAAGGCTTTGCCACAGAAGCGAACTGGACGGACTTCGGTGGTGCTGGTGGCGACATGACGGGCAAAGGCGCAGTGCTGCTGGTCGATGAAATTGCGCCATTATCAAACGGATACTATATTCTTCAAACGGCTATCGATGCCCTGACAGCTTACGAGACGGCAAATGAAACGGAATGCATCAAACCCGGTGTGGTTATCATCTACCGCACCGGAAAGGAAACATTCGAGTCCAAACAGTTGTGCGCGTCCCGTGCCGATTATAATGACTTGGCGGCATGGAACGACTTCGGTTCTGCCGCTGGGGGAACAGTCGAAACCGATTCCGAAATCATCAAGGACAGCGTGAACCCGGTAGCAGGTGGTGCGGTCTATGATGCCATGCCCGTCGACGTGGATGGCGAACAGGCGGAAGACGGAACGGTGCGTGTGTACATGAAGGACGCGGAAGGGTTTCCGCTGGGCGACGGTTTCACCTTTGCAGTCGGAACTGGTGGCGGTGGGGGCGTTGCCGGGACAATCGTGTATATCTATCCGCAAAAGACCTCCCTGTATGCCGCACTCGGAACTGACGACCTGACAATCAGGCTTGCGATCCTGTCACGTACCGGATCGGGTGAAATGGTTTCATACAACAATATCGAAACCCTGCAACTGAAAGACAAGTCAACGGGGGAAACGCTTGAAACGTTCAACGTGAACCGGGAAAGTTCCCCGTCAGATACGGACTACACTTTTGCGATTTCCGTTAAAAGCTATTTCAGCGAAGCGATGAACCGCAAGTTTGTGGTCGTTGCCACCGATGACGGGGGAAATACCGCGCAGAAGACAATCAGCGTCACGGCTGTAAACCTGAAACTTTCCCGTGTATGGGCTTTGTACAAAACATTGCAGGAAGGTTCGGGACTCATCACCATGACGGACGTGTTCAAACTGTCTTCCGCCAATAAGTCAACCGTTACGGCACATATCAAAATAGGCGACGAATGGAAGCTGATCTCACAAACCAGCGTGGCTTCCACACGCTCACAGGACTTGCAAATCAACGTTTCGTCTTTGGGACTGAAACATGGTGCATATACTGTCAGGATTGTCGCACAGGACGTGGAATCGGGCGTATGGTCGAACTACCAGTTCTTTGATGTGATGATTGTCAACCCGTCAAGTCTTATGCCTATCGTGGCGCTTGCGCATTCCGAAGAAACGGAAACGGCATGGTCAGTCAAGAAGTATGCAAACCTGAACATCGAAGTGGCGTGCTATGATCCCAGCCATGTCGCTACCGATGCCCATGTCGAAATACACAAGGTCGCGAAAGTTGCCAATACCTCTACCGGAGACAACAGTGAAACCGATACAGTGCTGACTACCGTATCAGTAGGACGTAACAGTACATTCAATCTGTCCACCCGTGTCGATGGCTTTACTATTGCGGACAATATCAGGAATACGTTGGGTATTTACGGGAAATGCGGTGCTGGGGAAAGCAATACGATTGAGTACTCCGTTAACAGTTCCGTCATTGACATCAATGGTGATTCCAGCTATATGATTTATTTCAATCCGGCAGACAAGGACAATTCGGATCAGGACAAGTCATGGCTGTACGGACTTTATGAAATGAAGCAGAACGGGTTCAACTATTCCACGAATGCCTTTGTCACCGACAAGAACGAAGGGAAGGCGTTCAAGGTTTCGGATGATGCCACCGCATTGTGTACTTATCGTCCCTATAACCGTACCAACATTGAGCAGACCGGATCGACTACCATCATCAAGATAAAGACGCAGAACGCTGCCGATCCTGACGCGAACGTCGTGTCATGCTGGGACGAAGCAAACCAAATCGGGTGGCGTATCACTTCAAAATGTGTGTACTTCAAAGCACTCGGAACTGAACTGATCGAACGGTATTTCAAGCCGGGCGACATCTACGAGTTTGCTTTCGTCATTGAAAAGGCAAATGCGGAAGAGGACGGCAAAGGCTATACCAAGCTATATTGTGACGGTGACCTGATTGGCGCATCCAAATATACGGCAGGACAAAGCGCGATCAAACAGTCCGAACAAATCAGCTTCTCCGGAACAGCCGGGGAACTGTATATGTACCGCTTGCTCTCCTGGGAAAAGGAAATGGCGGACGAACAGATTAACGATGAATTTGTGATCGGTAAATCTGATACGGACGAAATGATCGCTTTGAACAAAAAGAACGATATCCTAACCGACAATAAAATCGACCTGAACAAAGCACTTGAAATGTGCGACTGTCTGGTCGAAATGCCACACGGGGACTATAAACTTGAAACGCTTGACAACGTAACGGACACGTCCACCAAGATATATACAGACCTGTATCTGTTCTGCAAGGACAAAGGTATGAGTCTTATTTTCGAGAACGTGGAAACGACCAATCAGGGTACGACATCCGCCTTCTATCCAACCTATAAGAACAGGAAATACAAGCTGAAAAAGGCAATTATCCGTGCGATGTATCCGGAACGGGCTCCGCAGGCTTTGCTCGACGCGATTGTAAACAAGAAAATCATTTTGCGTGGTGAGACTATTCCATTCGACAAGGTTTGCCTGAAGGTCAACTATGCATCACCCGACAAGGTAAACACCCCGATTTCCCGTATCAATAACGATATGCAGAAGGCTTTGGGCGAGGAATATATGACCCCAGCGCAGAACGCGTACTATGCGGATGAAAACAACACGCTGGACTTGCGTACAAGTATTGACGGTAACAGTGTGCTTGTCTTCAAATCAGATACCGGAAATATCAATGACGCGTACTTTTGGTGTCGCGGTGACTGGAACATTGACAAGGGAAATCCACCGACTTTCGGCTTCAAGGATGTTCCCGGCTACAATGCCGACTGTTTGAGTTATGGCGACTTCACCGACCTTCCGGACGTGACGGAATCCTATTTCATGTCCCATGCTGACGACTACGATCAGGATACGATCTACATGCTTTCCAAATCGACGGACGCTTCGTACAAGTTCATGGAATACGTCGACGGGGCATGGAAAAACACTACCGGAACAATCTCTTTCAACGGCAGGAAAACGGTCGTTACCGGACGTGTCCTGAATCCGGTTGAATGTGTTGAAATGCTTGATTATGAAGGTATGTGCATCTTCGATGATATCGACAACTTCATGACTATGCAGTCGACGCACAGCAAGTGGGTGAAAGGCTTGTACGGTGCGGAACTGTCAACGGAAAGCCTTGTTCCCAAATGGACGATGTTCTTTGAATTCCGTACACCGGACGATGACGGCATGAACCTTGCCTATGCGCTTGGAAAGAAGACACCGTACCACTGGAAACAGTTCTGCGAATGGGTGTATTCATGTAACCCGAAGAACCGTATGGCAGGCGGCAAAATCAGTATCAACGGTGCACAGGTCAGCGATACGCTCGAAAACCGATACCGGAAGCTGGTTGAGGAAATGGACAAGTATTGCAGCGTGGCTTCTTTCCGCGCATACCTAGTCCGTATCCTGTATCATTCAGGCGTCGACCAGTTATCGAAAAACAGCATGTGGGCTTTGTACCTCTGCCCGGACGGTATTTACCGTTGGTACATGAACCACGATTATGATTCGGACAGTACGAACGGAAAGAATAATTCCGGTATCTTCAAACTTCCGTATAACGTGATGCTTGACAGCGTCATGGAGGGGGAAAACGTATTTGCCGGACGTATGAGCGTCGTTTGGCAAGGCATGTGGCGTTATGATCAGGTCGGACTTGCAGCGACCGCGGAGAAAATCCGCACATCGCGCCTTCCGGGTGGCGAGTCCGCTTTCTCCTACGAAGCCGTTCTGCGTGAATCGGAAGAAAAAGACCACCTCTTGATCCCTGCGATCGTCGCTTGCCGTGATTCCGTGGCGAAGTATATCACCAATCCGGGCGGTCAGGCGTTCAACGTGATCTCCGGTATGGGTATCCCTTACCGCCATTACTATGTGTCTGCCCGTTATGACTTCCTTGACGCTTATTTCGGTGTCAGCACGATCCTGAAGGCGGATAATATGTGCATGTTCCGCGCCATCGGTGAGGACATCAATATCGAAGTGACCGCAAGCGAGCAATGGAAATTGTGGGCGGGCTTCAATACGCCAGCCGCACAACAGGGGGCATGGGCGGAAGAAGACGGCTCAAAGGTGACATTCCATTTCGACGGTTCAAACTCATCGAGCGCGATCTATATCATCGGTGCATCGAAGATCAAGTCTTTGGGTGATTTGAGCACTGTCAACATCGACGGTACACAGGCAAAAGACTTCACTACGTTGATCCGTGTCGAGGAACTGGTGTTCGGCAGCAAACGCGAAGGATATGCCAACAATAGCGTCACAGACCTCCCGCTTGGTGAAAAACCGTACATGAGACTCCTGAACGTTGAGAACTTCAAAAAGCTGGTATCTCTTGACCTGACCGGGGCAACACGCCTTTTGCGCCTGTTGGCATACGGCAGTTCCCTGCAGATTATCAATTTTGTAGGCGGCTGTCCGGTTCAATATGCGGAACTGCCGACCACCATGACACAGTTCAAGTTGATGAACCTCGATAAGTTGAGCTATAAGGGGCTGAACGCGGACACAGGCATCGTTGTTGAATCCATGCCGAACATCACCACACTGCGCGTGGAAAACTGCCCGCTTATCGACGTTGTAAAGATGATCCGCGACATAATCGATTCGCAGGAAGGTAATGTCGTATTCCGCCATATCCGTATCACAAACCGTGATTTCATCGGGAACGGTTCGGAAGTGCTGGAAATCCTGCAACTCGGTATCGGGGGACTGGATGAAAACGGTAATCAGGTAGAGAAGCCCGTACTTACCGGGAACTATCTGCTGGATGAAGTCATCGAGAACTCGGATATAGAAGCGATCCGGAACGGCTTCGAAGGTCTGACCGTCAGCACCATAATCGACGCTTATATCAAGATCATCGACTGGTTTAATGCGGAAGCGTATGGCGGAGAACCCTATTATCCCGAAGTCACATTGGATAATGTGGGTGAAATCATGGACTATTATAATGGTGAAACCTATGAAGAATACCTTCAACGGTTTGCGGAAGAAAATATGGATATTAACGATATAGTAAACAGCAAATAACATGAGTACAAAAGAACAGAGCGCAACCCTGCTGCGTCTCAATAAACAGGAACAGGTAAAAGCCTTGCAGGCGGTAGGCTTTGCCGACATTACGGAAAACTCGCGTGCCAGCGAGTTCCCTAACCGGATAAAGTGGGCTACCGGGTTGCTGGACATGCGGGTGGCATGTAACCGGATTTCCGATAATTCCAAATGGTATTTTACCCGTGAGGAGTGGAACTCGTTGACTCCTGCCAACAAGTTGAAGTTTATCCGTCGTGGTTTGTGTATCCGGGCACATTCGCAGTCTTTTGTCATTGCGGCACAAGAGTGTTATGCAGCTGACTTGTCTTCCAGCTTCTATTGGGGCGGTCTTGGTAAAGCGATTGACGGGCTTTCCGCAAAGATGCTGGGCAAAATGTACACCTGCTTCACCGGGAAAGAAGATACACGCCTGATCCTTGATGCCCTGAAAGGGACAAATTCGAACGGTGTGGAAGGCGCACCCGCTGCGGAAGCTGCCGTAGCCTATAAAGCCTTCACACTCGATGGCGACGGTCTGGAGGATGATACTGAATGGTTCTTGCCTTCTTCCGGACAGATGATGATCATGTATCGATACCGTGACCAAATCAATGAAATGCTGCGTGCATTTTGGAGCAGTGACAGCATGTTCCTGACGGACAAATACTACTGGACGAGCACGTACTATGATACGACAAATGCATGGACGTGCAATTTGAATACCGGGCACATGAACGTACAGAATAAAAATACAAGCCTGTTGCATGTAAGGGCAACGGCAGAAGAGTAATCCATTAAAACAGTACATATTTATGACAGACAAGAATAATGAAAGCGCATTGCTTTTGCGCATGAATAAAGAAGAACAGGTATCTGTTTTGCAGGAGATCGGTTTTACCAACGTGAACGAAAATACGCCTGCCAGTGACATTGCAAAATATATCAGATGGGCTGGCGGGCTGCTTGACCTGTCCTTTGCCACAATCCGGATCGAAGACGGTGTCAACGTGTTCTTTACTGCTGAAGAATGGAATTCCCTTAGCGCAAATAACCGTTCAAAATACCTGCGTGTAGGTGTCCGTATCCGTGCGGATCGTCGCCAGTTCGTCATAGCGAAAAGCGACTGCACTGACGATATAGGCGGGCGTACTTTCAAATGGGGGGCATACGGTACGGACATCCGTGGCGTTAAGAATTACGGGAACGGTAATCAAGGGCTTTATGAAACGGCAGACGGAAAGCAAAATACTGATGCTATCATAGAAGCCACTGCAGGAGTCAAGGATAATTCCGGTGTCGTCGGTGCACCAGCCGCAGAAGCAGCAAAGAACTATAAGGCTTGTACGCTTGAACTGGACGGACTTGAAGACAAAACCGAGTGGTATCTTCCCAGCGAAGGAGAACTCATTACCATCGCCAAATATAAGACCGAAATCAATGAGTTATTATCCTCTGTATCAGGTAATCAAAATATAATTACAGCCGACTGGTATTGGAGCAGCACCGAATACGACGCCTCGAGCGCGTGGTACGTGAGCATGAGCAACGGCAGCGTGTACACGAGCAACAAGACTAACGCAGGCAGGGTTCGTCCCGTTTCCGCAATAGATTCTTTATCTCTTTAACTCTTTATCTCTTAGATAGTTACGTTTAATTAGCCCCGGTAGGGGCTTTTTAAGTTTTAAAATTCTGAAAAAATGAGTGTTAATAGTTTGACAATCATTAACTTTGCGGAGCAAAAGAAAAATTTTAAAAATATCAAAAATTAACATGGGAAAAGCAGAGGACAGACCAGTCTATCAATTAATGTATCGGTTATTAATGTTGATACTTGATGCAAGAGACAAGTTTCCGAAGAATTACAGGTACGAATTCGGTACGGAACTTATGATGTCCGCCCTTCGTTGTTGCGAGTTGATCCGTTATGCAAATTCAAGCCTTCCGCGTCGAGTGGAATACCTGAACGAATTCCTTGTTAAGTTTGATACATTGAAACTCTTATTAAGGGTATGTCGAGACCGGAAACTGATCAATATTCAGACGACAGCAGACATCATTGAGATGATTACGTCGATTGAAAAGCAAATTATAGGGTGGCGTAATTTCACCGCTTCCCAGGAAAAGACAGCTTCCGTAAAGCCAGAGCCATAATCTTCACGGAGTTTATGGGAGAGCAATCTAATTTATCTATTGGGCATTCCCCCGGTGATGAACCGGGAAAGACTAAGACAGTGAATGCTGAATCCTCGAACGCGTGGTACGTGAACATGAACAACGGCAACGTGAACACGAACAACAAGACTAACGCAGGCAGGGTTCGTCCCGTTTCCGCAACAGATAAACCGATCTATGACATACCCTTATCTTCCATCGTGCATGCATTTGACGTCTGTTGCAAGAATAAACGCAATACAGATGACTGCATAGAGTTTTCGTTTGAATATGACACGGATTTGGTTGCCGTGTGGGATGCTATCAGATACGGTCGCTACGAACCTGATTATTCAAAATGCTTCATACGGAAAAAGCCCGTTCTTCGTGAAATTTTTGCTTCCGCTTATGTTGATCGTGTAATACAACATTGGGCTGATCTACGCCTTGATCCTATTTTGGAAGAGCGTTTTCAGGCACAGGGAAATGTTTCAAAAAATTGCCGTATTGGTGAAGGAGCACTTTCGGCTGTTATCTATCTGAATGGGATGATCATGGAAGTCAGTGAAAATTATACGAAAGACGCATACATTTTCAAGGGTGATTTCAAAAGCTTTTTTATGTCAATGTCCAAATCCCTGTTATGGGAAATGATCGACCTGTTTATCCGGGATAACTATAAAGGCGACGATATAGAGTGTTTATTATATATATTGCGCACTGTTATCTTTCACCAGCCACAGTATAAATGTTATAGGAAATCACCGTTACATTTATGGGATGAGTTGCCTCATGATAAAAGTTTGTTTCATGCTGATCCGGATCATGGTTTTGCCCCCGGCAGTCTTCATGCGCAGAAATTCGCAAATTTTATCGGTTCTTGTTTTGATTACTATGTTTCCGAAATACTGGGAATCAAGCATTATGTGCGTTTTGTGGATGATTTCGCCTTTGTAATGCGTAATAAAGAAGATATTCTAAATACTGTTCCTTTGCTTGACAGTTACCTGAAAGAGCAGCTGCTTCTTAAATTACATCCTAAAAAAATATATATACAGCATCATTCTAAGGGAGTTTTGTTTGTAGGGGCATTCATTTTGCCCGGTCGAATTTATATTTCAAACCGTGTTGTCGGTAATTTATACGATGTAATCAGCAAATATAATAAAATAGCGGAGGAAGGCTTTGCGGAAGCACACGCGGACAAATTTGTTGCCACCCTGAATTCCTACTATGGATTAATGAGGCATTTCAATACGTACAATCTAAGACGGAAAGTGGCGAAACGTATTAATCCTGCATGGTGGGAATATTTTTATGTTCAGGGACATTGGGAGGTTTTTGTGTTGAAGAACGAATATAATTTTAAGAAACAATTAAAAAAACAAATAAGAAAAGGCAATGCGAAAAAATATCTTACCCCGGAAATTGGCTAAGCCGATCGAACAATTATCCGATGGAACATGGATAATACGATATGCAATACAATCCATTGACAGAACCGATAACGAAGGAAACGAACTGGTGACATTTGCCAGTTCCATATTCCTTGAAAAACCAACGTTGGAAATGATAAAGAAAAGTATTCATAGATATGCAATGAGCGTTCTTGATGATGAGGATGTTCTTCCGCTTGTTGCCAATCCTGATTTATCAGTTTACATGATCATAGATTAAAATTAAAGCCTGTTTAAACGATGATTAAACAGGCTTTAATTTTGCACCAAAAATCACATTTTGTTTTATGTTAATATGTGTTTTAATGACACATTTTGTTTTTCGGTCGGGAATTTTTTGATTTGGCGATTGTACTCGAAAATGTATGGTCATGCGTGTGGTATACATAAGTGCCGCAACTGATTATGTATATCTTACCGTCCGCCACCTGATTAGCCAGAGGAAGATAACCGTAAAAACATTCTTTCTTATTAGTTTCTTCGTCAACGATAGTAAAAGGACGGTATTTATGTGTTTTCTTATTGAACAGGAAAATTCCTTTGGTATATAAAGACACCATTAACTCAGTCTCAGACACTTCGGCAATAGAAACAACTTTATCACCATAAGTAGAGGGGAAATGGATAAACTTGTCAGTAGACGGATCATACAGATTAATTCCTCCGCCATCCGTTCCAATCCATACCTTGCCGTCCTTTTCTTCATAAAGGCTAATCACAGATTGCTCGCTAAGGCCGTTGGTATTGTTCAAGATAGCTTCTTTATAAGTCTTTATATACGTTTCTTTAATACTGAATATCCCTCCACGCACACTTCCAGCCCATAAATTATCTTTCATGTCCTTGTACAACAAGGTTATGGAATTGACCGGTAAGGAAGAATAGTCCCCCACTATGTGTTGTAATTGCGAAAACTGAAAGGTTCGGGGAGTAAATAAATTGATTCCGCTCCCGTCTGTTGCCAGCCATATATTACCATTATATTCCGCCATATCCAACACATAATTGTTTTTCAACCCGGAATTTTCTTTTGTGTAATGCTTCAGCATTTTTCCTGTCCGGTCATAACAGTAAAATCCATCTCCATAAAAAGCGGTATAAATGTGATGGTCTGCTGTTACGTATAACGATGTCAACAGATTCTGACTGCTTGGAATCAAAAGGGTGAATTGCCGGATGCGACAGTCATATAAATAGATTCCTTTCTTCCGGGTACCTATCAGAATCTTGCCATCTTCCAAATAAAGCATTTTCTGAATCCTATAATCCACCGGATTAATGCCTTTGCCTTCTTCTTTTTCGATATGAATCGTTTTTAGTTCTTTGCTTTTGTAATCATAACAATGAATGGCATTCTCGCTACCAAACCACATACCACCTTCAACCCCCACAGATGAATAAATAATGGAGAAATTAACAGTGTTAAACTGGTCTTGTTCATCATCATACAGAGCTAGTCCCTTTGAAGTCGCTATCCAGAAATTCCCTAAAGAATCCTCTGTCAAATGATTAATATAGTTACTCGGAAGAGAATGAGGATCTCCCGAGTGATGAAGGTAAGTCTTTATCCCTTCCTGAGTATAGCTATTCAATCCGCTTTTGGTACCTATCCATAAAGTACCTTTATGGTCCAATAAGATAGATTGGGCAGTGGATTGAGAAAGTCCTTGCTCTATGGAGAGTTGGGTGAATGAGTAATTAACGCAGTGTTCAGAAGAAAGCAGTTTTACCCCTGCCAGCAGAAATAATATTATGATTAAGGTACGGTACATTATAAATTCATTTTCTGCAAAAATACATTTTTTTCTCATCACTAAAAATCTGCACCTCATTTTTTCAGCAACTATCCATTAAAAAAGAGAGGCCTTTTCTAAAAAAAATCATCAAAAGCATCCTATTTAGACAAGATTTGACTCGAATTATACGATTCCTGAGTCATTTATAAAAGAAATAGAATACGTTTGCAATGTTAATTTTTAAAGTAAATTCTATGAACCAAAATTTAAGCGTATGAAAAAGGTTATACTTTTATTGTTATCAGCATGTAGCATATTTGCTTGCACTCATACTCCCAAATGGGAATTGGTGTGGGAAGACAACTTTGACGGTGCAGAGCCCGACACTAGTGTATGGAGCCGCATACCTCGCGGCAAACCTGATTGGCAAAACACCCAGTCTTTTGACGACCGTTGTTATGAAATGCGTAACGGCCTTTTAATCTTGAAAGGAATCGTCAATGACAATACAGAGGCAGACGCAGCCCAATACCTGACCGGAGGATTATGGACCAAAGACAAACGTGCTTTCCACGGAGGACGTATCGAAGTACGTGCCAGACTACACGGAGCAAAGGGAGCATGGCCTGCTATATGGACATTGCCTTATGAAACAGACAAATACTCATGGCCTATGGGAGGAGAAGTGGACATTATGGAACGTCTGAACCATGACTCTATTGTCTACCAAACCGTACACTCGCACTATACCTATACACTAGGAATAGAAAACAACCCGAAACACGGAAACACTATTCCCATTAATCCCGAAGACTTCAATGTATATGGAGTGGATTTTTGGCCGGACAGTCTTGTATTCCATGTCAACGGAAAACGAAACTTTGTTTATCCTCGAATTGAAACCGAACAAGAAGGACAGTTTCCTTTTAATATCCCGCAATATTTGCTAATCGATATGCAGTTAGGAGGAAGTTGGGTCGGTACGGTAGATCCGGCCGACTTACCCGTAGAGATGGAAGTAGACTGGGTACGCCATTACCAATGGAAATAAAACGATAAAAGTATTCTTAGTTACAAGAAAATAGATAATAAAGAACTTATTAACTTGCTTAAACTTTAAATTTATGAACGGACAAAAACAAAACTTTTTCCGCATTTTCTTAGCGGGCGTTCTTATACTGCTCTCTTTCGCAGTATATGCACAGGAAAACACAGTGACAGGTAAAGTGTACGATGTATCAGGCGAACCTATTATCGGAGCCAGTGTAGTGATTCAAGGTACGACACAAGGGACTATCACCGACATGGACGGTGCTTTTCAGTTGAAGGCACAACCTTCACAGACGTTGGTCGTTAGCTTCTTAGGATATAAGGATGTCATCCTCCCAATAGGAAACAAAAATAATTTTAAGGTTACTTTGGAAGAAGACTCCAAGAAACTCGACGAAGTGGTCGTGGTGGGATATGCCACCCAAAAGAAAGTGAATCTAACAGGTTCCGTGGCTTCTGTGTCATCCAAGGATATCCAGGACATCCCGGTAGCCAATACAGCTACTTTGTTGCAAGGTCGTCTTCCGGGTCTGGTACTGACTCAAAACGGTGCACAGGCCGGTAATGACAATCCGGAAATAAGAATCCGTGGTATCGGTACTTTTGGTAACAACAACCCGATGGTATTGATTGACGGCGTGGAAGGCAGTCTTTCACAAATTTCCGAAATCCCCTCTGCGGATATCGACAATATCTCTGTATTGAAAGACGCAGCATCTGCAGCTATCTATGGTGTACGTGCCGCCAATGGCGTTATCTTAATTACTACCAAACGAGGACAGGCCTCAAGTAGAGTGAAAGTATCCTACTCGGGAAGCTATACATTACAGACTCCGGGTATCGTTCCCGACTATGTAGACAGTTATAACTGGGCTCTTATGAGAAACGAAGTGAACCCTGACACTTTCTCACCGGAAGCTCTACAAAAACTGAAAGATGGTTCGGATCCCGATCATTATGCAAACACCAATTGGTTGGACGCCGTATTGCGCAATGCCAGTATGCACCAGCATCATTTGTCCGTATCAGGTGGTAGCGAAAATACGCACTTCATGGCCTCGGTAGCTTATTCAAACCAAGATGGTATCATGGTAAAAACAGGTGTAGAGCGTTTCTCTTTTCGTTCAAACCTTGACACCCGCTACAAACGTTTCACATTCGGGCTGAACTTGTCCGGTAACAAAAACAACGTGACGGCTCCCGCTGTTGCTCCTTCGGGCGAAGGCGGTATCATGCGTTTCGTATCTTGGTTCACTCGCCCCACCGTACCGGTGATGTACTCCAACGGACATTATGGCTATGTAGACGGTTCGTCAATGAGCGCCGAAATGGTGAAAAACCCTGTAGAGTTGATGTCCTTAGGACATCGCAGCAACGAATATTGGCGTTTCAACGGTAAGGCGTTTGCCGGTATTGAACTATGGGAAGGATTGAAGTTCCAAACAAGTCTTGCTTATGCTTTCGACCTGAATGCGACTAAGTCTTACACTCCCAAATCTCCTGCCCGCTATGATGCAGACGGAAACATTGTAAAGGCAGCAGGAGAGACTAATAAGGAAGAGGATTATTGGTACCGCAACGCAACATGGACAAATGAAAACTTGCTGACTTATAACAAGCAATTCGACAAACACAATATCAATGTACTGTTGGGGCATTCGGTCATCGGTTCACGTTTCTACAAAACAACAGCATCCATACAGGGTTTCCCAACCGAGAATATTTATGAGCTCAAAGGAGGTACAATCAATCCGGGAGCAACGGGGGAATCAGAAGAATATAAGCTCCAATCATTCTTCGGCCGTGTAAACTACAGTTATGATGACCGGTATTTATTCGAATTCAATATTCGTCATGACGGGTCCTCACGTATGCCCAAAGCCAATCGTTATGCCACATTCCCTTCATTGTCTGCAGGATGGGTATTCTCGAACGAAGGGTTTATGAAAGACTACAGAAACTTCTCTCTCGGAAAGTTACGTCTGTCATGGGGTAAATTAGGTAATCAGGAAATTGGTAACTACGCTTATGCAGCTACTTTGGGTGCAAGCGGAAATTACTTCTTCGACCAAGGTGCAGACAAGCAGGCAGGTATGGTACAGACATCCGTCCCCAATGAAAACATTAAATGGGAAACAACCCGCTCTGTAAACATAGCTCTCGACCTTGGATTCTTCAACAACAGAATACAAACCACCTTTGAATGGTTCGACAAGAAAACTTCCGATATCTTGATGCAACTGGCTATGCCCGGCATTTTCCTGGGTTCTCTCTCCGCTCCTTATCAGAATGTGGGTGCAGTCCGTAACCGCGGTTGGGAATGGACTGTAAATTACTCCGACAGTAGAGGTGACTGGGCTTGGAACGCCGGTTTCAACCTGTCACGTGTAAAGAATGAAATCCTTGAAATGGGTGAATTGGAGGAAAAAATTGACGGCAATATAATCAACCGTATCGGCAACCCTATTGGCGCTTATTTCGGATATAAAGCAATAGGCATCTATCGTACGGAAGCCGACTTGCAACGTACCAACTCGAAGGGTGAAGTTATCAAACAAAACGGTGTGGCTCCCAAATTGGGCGATATCATGTACGCCGACCTTGATGACAACGGTAATATTACTCCTGAAGATCGCGATATTATAGGTAATCCATTCCCGAAATACTCTTATAGTTTCAACCTGGGCGCATCTTGGAAAAACTTCGATTTGTCTACTTTCTGGCAAGGGGTGGGAGGTATCTATCGTTACAGTTGGGAGACTTCTACCGACATTCGAGGCAACCTCACGAGCCGTTGGGTGAACCGTTATTCGGCTGACAACATAAATGCTCCCATGCCTGCACTAGGTAACACCATGAACGATTCTTATTCTTCATTCTGGCTTGAAAAATCAGATTACCTACGTCTGAAGAATCTGGAATTCGGCTATACTTTCCGCCAGGCCGAACTTGCCAAAGTTGGTATTTCCAGCATCCGTGTTTACTTTGCCGGAAGTAATCTATTGACGTTCACACCGTTGAAGAACTGGGATCCGGAAAAGTCATCGGGTGATACAAGAAATGACGTACATCCCAATATGCGTACTTATTCATTTGGATTAAACATTCAATTCTAATTACAAGGAGGACAAATATTATGATTAAGAATACAAAAAATATATGCAGAGTTTTACTATTATCCGGAATGTTATTATCTGCCAGCGCATGTTCGGACAGTTTTCTACAGACAGATTCTCCGAACCAGCCTTCCCAAACGACTTATTGGCAAACCGAATCGGATGCATTGATGGCACTGACCGCTTGCTACGACGCCATGCAAAGCCAAAACTTATATGACGACAACATTGACGGCTGGAAATTCGGATTTCTGGGACGCGAAACCAGCACAGACAATGGTGACCACACATGGGGTAACTGGATGCTAGGTAGTTCCATTTCACAATGTACCTCGGCTACCACCGATGAATGTTTTTCAATGTACTGGAACGCCAATTATGAAGTTATCAAGCGATGCAATATGTTAGTGGAAAACGTAGAACGCATACCAATGGAACAAGAAAAAATAGAAGCATACAAAGCTGAAGCAATAGCATTGCGCGCCCTGATGTATTGCAATCTGACTTCTGTTTTCCGCGATGTACCCTATCTGACAAAACCTCTCACTCTGTCAGAAGCCCAAGCACCCAAAACGGAGCGCAGCCAGATTATCTCTTCTTTGTTGGAAGATCTGAAAATATGGATTCCTAAGATCCCCGTGATAGGAAAAGCACAGACAGGACGTCTGACTCAAGAAGCGGCCTACGCTATTATGGGACGGATAGCCCTTTTCAACCAGCATTGGGACGAGGCTATAAATGCCTACAAAAACGTTGTTGGTAAAATACAACTTTTCAAATCGGGAGACGGCAGCGACCCGGCAGCTAACTTTGCAGACTTATTCAAGGAAGCCAATGAAACAGCTGGTGAAGTATTACTGAGTGTTCACTACAAAGGCCCGGGACTGGGTGAAGGTAATTGCTTTGGAGTTTGCTGGTCTGCTCCGATGAATGCCATCGAAGGATCAATGAATTTATGCGATGATTTTTATTGCACGGATGGATTACCTATTGACAAGTCTCCTTTATTTAAGGGTAGCCTTGACAAAGGAGCTCATACAAAAGAGAATCCGGATATGGGACGTTATGAGAACCGCGACCCTCGTATGAAGGCAACATTGATGCTTCCGGGAATGGAATGGAACGGAAAGTTGTACACTAACAACTTACCTGCCAGCTCCACATGCTGTATCCGTAAATGGTTTACTCCCGAAAATACGGCAAACGAATATGACGGTAGCTTAGATTTCTATGTCATCCGCTATGCAGAGGTACTATTGTCACTCTCTGAAGCTATGATTGAAAAAGGCGGTTACTCCCAAGCGGAAATTACCAAGTATATCAATGAAGTCCGCGACCGCGTAGGTATGCCTGCTGTAGAAGAGGTAGAAGGAACTAATCTGGAACAAGATGAACTACGCGCCATTGTACGCCATGAGCGCCGTGTGGAACTGGCCTTCGAAGATTTACGCTTTGCCGACCTTTATCGCTGGAAAGATTTTGAGAATGCTCAGAAACGTATGCAGGAAGACAAGTCATTCTATGGCTTCGGAGCAGTCGAACGCAATAATCTACGTGGAGCACAAGATTTGGTATGGCCTATTCCGCAAAGTGAGATTGATACAAACCCGATGTTGGAACAGCACAGCGAATGGAAATAGTACTGCCTGATTGCAGTATATAAGTAAAGAGTGAGCACGAAGCCGGAATAAATTATGGTTTCGTGCTTATTCTTTTTTTAATGCAGCCATTTACAATTTCTTTCTGTCACATACATAAAAACGGTACCCCGATTCACATCGCAGCACCGTCACAACACAAACACAAAATAAAACACGACAAAACTACTATGCAATCTACCTGTTATGCCGGGGAGGCATATTCACCGACTCATATATACTCGCATACCTACAAGTAGTCATCAGGCGATTTGCATATATAAAACATTCCTATTTCGGTTTTGTTCACGAAAAAGATGTTTTATATTTATTTTTTCTCTTTATAATCTTTCAGAAAGCCCTCCATTAGCCATTTTGCCAATGCTTGACGATTGGAATTTATCACCAGACGGCGCTGGTCAAAAGAGTTTTGGATATTGCCCAGCTCCACGAAAACAGAAACGGGAGTAGTATGCGAAAGCACATACAAATTGCGTCCGCTCACTGTTCCGGAGAATCCCCGGTTCGGCTGGTGCTTTCCGTACTTTGATTCGAATGTGTCTTTCATATTATTCGCCAAGCGCTTGCTAACCGCTTTTTTGTTTGAATGATAGAAAAAAACATCAGTCTGCTTTCCCTTGCTACGGCTGTCTACATGGATGAAGATTGCCCGGCAGTAGGAATAATTCTTACGGTCTTTCTGGTAAAGGGCATTTATCTTGTTACAACGTTGCTGAAGACGTTGTACCTGATTCAACGGGATCACATCGCCCATGCAAGTCTCCCGTTTGCTGTTCGACAGGTACGAATCGTCTCGAATACCGTCTTTGGCATCTTGAATGATGATATGAACTTCCGCCCCTTCCTGCATCAGGTTACGTGCCAGGCGAAGAGCGATGTCGTAAGCATATTCGTCTTCGTGAAGTTCGTGCTTCCCTACCCGTCCGATAGCTCCGGGATCGGGTCCGCCATGTCCGCTGACGACATAAAAGCAAGCACCTGCAAGGCGGTTGGAAGTGACTTTGACATTTGCCAGTTCCTTTCCGAACAAAGGTTCTTTGATAGTGGTTCCTATTTTAGTCGTTTTAGCTTTGGAAGATCTCTGCTGGGTTCCTGTACCTTTAGCTGTTGTATTTTTAGCCTCTGTATTCCCGGCAGAAGTTCCCGATGATTTCTTTACCGGCGGAATGACATAAGTCACGCCCACTTTCAGCACATTATTCTTTCCCAGTTTCTTCTTGTTCAGTTCGATAAAGTCATCGTAGTACTTCTTCGGAGAACGGTTGTGCCTCAACAGAAAAGACGAGATGCCTTCTCCCGACTTCGGAGTAGCCCTCTGCTGCGCCCAAAGTGCCGTACCCGAGAAAAGAAAAATTAAGAATAAAAGAATATAGAGTTTATTTTTCATATCTACACAATTATCTCCTTCACGTGAGTATCATTTCACTCATAAACAGGGCAAAAATACAATTATTTTCCCTACTTTTGCGCCATTAAAACATTTTTTGAAATAAATCATTAAAACCCGATAACATAACCCGATAACATTATGGCAAAACAATTCAAGCCCGAAACCCTGTGCGTACAGGCAGGGTGGACGCCTAAAAAGGGCGAACCACGCGTATTGCCCATCTATCAAAGTACAACTTTCAAATATTTCTATACCCGCCTGCAGAACCCGACGAATGACGCTGTGGCCGCTAAGATTGCCGCCCTCGAAGGTGGTGTGGCCGCCATGCTGACTTCCAGCGGTCAGGCTGCCAACTTCTACGCTATCTTCAATATTTGCCAGGCAGGTGACCATTTCGTTTGTTCTTCCGCTATCTATGGTGGTACTTTCAACCTGTTCGGAGTGACAATGAAAAAACTCGGTATTGAGGTTACTTTCGTCAATCCGGATGCCGGCGAAGAAGAAATTTCCGCAGCTTTCCGTCCGAATACGAAAGCATTGTTCGGTGAAACAATTTCCAATCCTTCCCTCGAAGTGCTGGATATTGAGAAGTTTGCCCGTATCGCGCACAGCCACGGTGTCCCTTTGATTGTTGACAATACTTTCCCGACTCCGATTAACTGCCGCCCGTTCGAATGGGGAGCAGATATCGTTGTTCACTCCACTACCAAATATATGGACGGACACGCTACCAGCGTAGGCGGTTGTATCGTAGATAGCGGTAACTTCGACTGGGACGCTCATGCCGATAAATTCCCCGGACTTTGCACGCCGGACGAATCTTATCACGGGCTGACTTACACAAAAGCTTTCGGCAAAGGTGCTTATATCACTAAAGCCACTGCACAGTTAATGCGTGACCTCGGCAGCATCCAAAGCCCCCAAAACGCATTCTTACTGAACCTGGGACTTGAAACGCTTCACTTACGCATGCCTCAACATTGCGGCAACGCACAGAAAGTCGCCGAATATCTGTCCAAGAACGAGAAAGTAGCTTGGGTAAACTACTGCGGACTGCCGGATAATAAATATTACACTTTAGCACAGAAATATATGCCGAACGGTTCTTGCGGAGTTATCTCCTTCGGTCTGAAAGGCGGACGTGACGTATCTATCAAGTTTATGGATTCACTGGAATTCATAGCTATCGTCACTCACGTAGCAGATGCACGTAGCTGTGTGCTTCACCCGGCAAGCCATACTCACCGCCAGTTGTCGGACGAACAGCTTATGGAAGCAGGGGTACGCCCGGACTTAATTCGTCTGTCGGTAGGTATCGAAAATGCGGATGATATTATCGCAGATATCGAACAGGCGCTGAATGCATAAAAACTGATTATTACAGTATTACATCATAAAGAAGAGACTGGCTCAATTCCGTTTTGAGTTCAGTCTCTTTTTATTATCCTTACAATAAATTGCAATAAAATATGCCGTTCCAGTATGCTCTGACAAGGAAGTATTCTCACCCTTATGAGAAAAAATACTTATTACTATGAGAAAAAGTTCTCACTATGATGAGAATTTTTTCTCATCATAGTGAGAATACTTTGAGAAAAACCTTATCTCCTGTTTCGAATCTGAATCTCGGTGAAGCAGTTTGCCACTTGTTTATGATAAGTGTTACCGTTATTTCGACAAGCAGGAAATAAGTACTGCTCCGATCTACCGAAATGATGATACAGGGAATATATTCCACCTGTATCTCTTAGATCTTTTATCCGTGTCTCCTACATGAATCTCCGAACAGAAATCGTTAAAAAACATTATATTTCCGTATATACAAGGTCACAACTTACCTGTTTTTTTCCATAATTTTGCAAACCGAATTAGAAAAGCAGGTATCAAGATGAAACTAAAGTATTATCAAATTTCCATTCGCTACGAGAACAAAATGCATGACTTCCACGGTTGGGGTGTAGCAGTGCAGATTTGATTATTTCTATAAGAACTACTCGCCACGATGCGAAATGCTGGCTTCCCTTCTTTGGAGGCGGCATGATATAGGAACATATATTTATCATTATCAACTAAATTTCTTTTTTATTTTATGAGCAAAAAAAGATGGCTCATAGTACCGCTATGCGTAGTACTATGCAGTCAGGGTTCATTTGCCCAAACACTTACCAGGAAAGTTTTGGGCATTAACGAGATGTTCCGTCTGGCAGACGAGAACAGTCAGAGTATTCAAACGTATAAAACCGGGAAGGAAGTTACCGATGAGGCTTTGAAAGCTGCCAAGTCACAACGTTTGCCGGACATCAGCGCATCGCTCTCTTTCAGTTATTTGGGTGACGGGTATCTGTGGGACCGTGACTTCAAGAACGGGCAGAACATTCCAATGCCTCATTTTGGTAATAACTTTGCGCTGGAAGCACAACAGGTCATTTATGCAGGCGGTGCTATCAGCAGCAGTATTACTTTAGCAGAACTCAGTCAGCAAATGGCTGCGCTGGACTGGCAGAAGAACCGGCAGGAGATACGTTTTCTTCTGACCGGCTACTACCTGGATTTATATAAGTTGAATAACCAGGTACAAGTGTTGCAGAAGAACCTCGATTTGACAGAACAGGTGATTCGCAATATGGAAGCCCGACGCACACAAGGAACAGCTCTGAAAAATGACATCACCCGTTATGAGTTACAAAAAGAGACATTGAAACTGCAATTAGCCAAAGTAAAGGATGCATGCAAAATAATGAATCACCAACTGGTGACTACGCTGCATCTTCCTGCCGGAACGGAAATCATCCCCGACTCCACCCTACTGGACGAAGAAGTGAAGGCTCTGGCGGAAAACGACTGGCAACTACTGGCTTCGCAGAGCAATGTCGGTTTGCAGCAAGCACAACTGGCAATGAAGATGAGCAAACAGAAAGTCAAACTGGAACGCTCGGAACTTCTTCCGAAAATAGCTCTCGTAGCCGGTGAGCATCTGGACGGGCCTATCACTATTGAAGTCCCCGTGCTGGATAATAACTTCAATTATTGGCATGTGGGGGTAGGAATCAAATACAATCTTTCATCACTGTTCAAGAACAACAAGAAAGTACGCCAGGCAAAACTGAATATGCGTAAGGCACAGGAAGAATATTCACTAGCGCAGGAACAGATAGAGAACGGCGTCCAAGCCAATTATGTCAATTTCCTGACCTCATTTACCGACCTTCGCACACAAGAGAAAAGCGTGGAGCTTGCCAATCAGAATTACGACGTAACCAGTAATCGCTATAAGAATGACCTTGCATTACTTACCGACATGCTCGATGCCAGCAACATGAAATTAAGCGCAGACCTCGGTCTGGTCAACGCACGTATCAACGTGGTTTACAGTTTCTATAAAATGAAATATATCACACATACCCTTTAATTGAAAATCAATTACTCATACCCTTTTAAATAGAACAGATTATGATAGCTAGAAAGACTCAAAAGATTATATACAACATTCTGATTCTTTGTTTTCTCATTGGTGGTGCCACTTATGTTTGTTCCCGGTTCATTCATTTGGGAAACATCGAATATACCGACAATGCACAGGTGAAACAACATATCACACCTATTAATACCCGTGTGCCGGGATTTATCAAGAAGATATGCTTTGAAGAATATCAGCAGGTACGAAAAGGTGATACGCTCGTTATTATTGAAGATGCGGAATTCTGTCTTCGTGTAGCACAGGCGGAAGCGGATTTGGCCAATGCCACTGCGGGACGGCAGGCAACGACCATAGGCATTACCACTACCCAAAACAACCTGAGCGTAAGTGACGCAAGTATTGAAGAAGTACGCGTACAAATGGAAAATGCCAAACGTGAACTGAACCGTTTTGAGAAATTATTGCAGGAAGATGCTGTGACGAAGCAGCAATATGATAATGTGCATACGGCTTATGAAACAGCCAAAGCCCGTTACGAACAGGTATCGCGTGCCAAACAATCTACGTCTTTAGTGAAAAGCGAACAGACACATCGCCTAGGACAGAACGAAGCAGGTGTCCGCCTGGCAGAAGCAGCTTTAGAGCTTGCCCGTCTGAATCTTTCCTATACGGTTATCATCGCCCCGTGTGACGGTACCACAGGAAAGAAAGAGATTCTGGAGGGTCAGTTGGTTCAACCGGGACAGACCATGGTGGATATTGTAGACAGCAGCGATTTGTGGGTAATCGCCAATTATCGTGAAACCCAGCTTTCCAATATCAGAGAAGGTGCAGATGTGGAAATGACAGCAGATGCAGTGCCGGGCGTCACTTTCAAAGGTATCGTCGAATCCATTTCCGATGCTACGGGAGCGGCTTTCTCAATGATTCCGCAGGACAATGCAACCGGGAACTTTGTAAAGGTAGAACAGCGAATCCCCGTCCGCATCAGCCTGAAAGGAAACAAGCCGAAAGATTTAAAACGCTTGCGTGCCGGTTTCAATGTAGAATGTGAGGTGAAATATTAACGTATGGAAACACCTGTTTTAAATGGCCCTTTCGTGATGCCCATGTTCCGTAGCTTCGTACCGCGGAAGATACAACCGTGGATTTATCTGTTCATTGCCGTTACTTTCCAACTTTCGGGCGGGGTGTATTTGGGAGCATTGAACCAGATGATCGGGGGAATGGCGTTGATGCGTGAGGATATATTGATGTGTATGTACGCCAATCTCGCAGGTATGGCTATCTACTTCCCCTTGCTGTTCCGCATGAAGTTCCGTTTTACAAATAAGACGTTGCTCACATCGGCTGCATTGGGGGTATTGGTCTGTAACCTGATTGCTCCGCATATTACTTTCCTTCCGCTATTGTGGTTGATATGTTTCATCGAAGGCATGTGCAAAATCCAGGGAACCTTTGAATGTATGTCCAACATTCAGTTGTGGATGACGCCCAAACGGGATTTTACCGTTTTCTTTCCCTGGCTTCACATCGTCGTCTTAGGAAGCATCCAGTTGTCCGACCTGATAACGACTTATCTGATGTATCATTATCACTGGACATATATGAATCTTTTCATTGCAGGATTGATGATAATAGTCCTGTTGATACAGACTATTTGCGTAAAGCATTTCCGGTTTATGCGCAAGTTTCCGTTGTTCGGCATTGACTGGCTGGGGGCAGCGTTATGGGCGGCATTGCTGGCCGAGATAGCTTTCCTCTTCAACTACGGTGACTGGTATGACTGGTGGAACAGTCCGGTTATCCGTCAGTTGTCGGTAGCTATCCTGATAACCCTGTTTTTTTGCATCTGGCGCATGCTGACTATCCGTCACCCGTTCTTAGAGCCTAAAATGTGGAGTTACCGCTACCTCTTACCTTTATTGGGACTAATCACACTAGTGGAAGCATTTCTGGCAACCGAGCATGTATTGGAAGAAGTTTTTTATGAGGAAGTGATGAAGTATGAGGAGCTGGTAAGCGTGCAATTGGCGTGGTTTGCTATTATCGGTATAGTAATCGGCTGCGTATTCTCTTATTGGTGGATGCATATCAAACACTATAATTATGTACGTCTTATCATTGTCGGTTTCTTAGGGCTTATCGGCTATCTGATAGGGTTCTATCTGACAATCTCTACTGATATTCACATCTCACAGCTTTATCTTCCGACAATATGCCGGGGATTCGCCTATGCGGTATTAAGCGCCACCTTTATGGTCTGCCTGGAAGAAATCATGACTTTCCAACATTTTTTCCAATCGTTAAGTGTATTCAATATGCTTCACATGGTAGTCGGCGGTGTATTGGGTTGCGCGATCTATGCACAAGGACTGGCTTATTACGTTCCTGATAACCTGGCACGCTACGGGGCGGCAATCGACCATGTATCATTCAGCAGCAGTCCGTTCAATCTCGGCCATTACATGGAAGAGTTTATCAGTCAGATGATGGAAGTGAGCATCAAGCAGATTTATGGCTGGGTGGCTTATGCCTGTATCTTCTTATTCCTGCTGTTGCTGCTTTATGATTTCCCGGTGCGCCGTTCGTTGAAAAGCATGCCAAGCTGGAAAGAAGTGGCACGTGATGTAAAAAACTCTTTTTGGCGTACAGCACAAGGGACATCAAAAAAGATAAATAACTAACTATACGAATGACATCAAAATAGTTTCTTAAAAGAAAGCGACTGTCACCCAAATACAGGAGCAGCCGCTTTTCTTGACAATAATCAGTACAAGCGATATCTATATATTTATAAAATCAAGTTAGTGTTCACGATCTATAAATGTACACTCTTTACCCAACATAGCCTCACCATATTTCTTTGGAAACATATTAGGTACAGCATGATATGTTTTTGATACATGATTCACATCGATACCTTTCTTTCTTACTATATAAGACTCCCCAATTGTAGTTTTAAAAGAAATCACGTTATCTTTATTGACTTCAATATTTACATTTCGATTATTCTGCGTGACAACTTGAACTAAATCATCATCCCAAGGATTCTGTATACGACATTCTTTTCCTGCTAAACTTTTTATCTCAACAAATGGAATATTCCCTAAACTATCTATAACCGAGGAAACAATAAAAGCTCCTTCAGCGCGTAGAGTAAAAGCAGATGCGAATTTCGAAGGTATCGCCGGAAATACCCTTATCTTTCCTTCATGACTTTGAAGTAACATCTCATTGATAGCAGTACCTAAAATACCCATTGTTTCCATACCACATTGAACGAAAGGCTTTGTCCGAAAGCCCGATTTTCCGGCTTCAGGACGATTGTAAGTCAATCTTGAGTCATACATATAGTCACGCTGAGCATATAATTCGGCATTAGGAATCTGATCAACATAACGAGAAAAATAATGCCAATGGTCTAAATTGTAAAATAGCCCTTGATTAAAATGCTGCAAATAATTAACGCTACATTGCAAACGCTCCAACACTTTATCTCCCAGCCCCAATCGTGCGGAAACAATCGCTCCGGGAGTAATAGCATTCCGGTTTTTCGGATGATGCAAAGCAATGTTTCGGGCTATTTCAAAATAATCGGTCCCTTTATGATCCAACCCAAGCACACCTGCCGGAAAAACAGCTGTAGTATGTGCGTCAAAATGATAGCCTTGTATATTTGTTTTCGCATCCGGATACACTTCATTATTTTCTGTAAACGCCAATCCAAATACCTTTCCTTTTTCGGGTACATCCAAAATCGGAGGAGCCCATAAATGTGATATAACATGTTTCCATTGTTTTATCTTTGACTTATCCATATTTAGGTCCTGAGCAGCTTTAATACAATTTTTAAATAATGACTCAATCATGTATCTATCTGTTATTGTATTCTTTAATTTACTACTCTATTCATGTTCGTAAGGTTGTGCAGGATAAATATAAAATTCTTTTCGGACATCATCCCACTGAAGAAAGTTCAAGTAGAATTCTGCAGCCTCTTTCATAAACGGATAAATTGTATTCCTAAGATAGTCACGGTCTTGGGTATAAGCATAATACTCCCACATTATTTTACTTATCTGACTGGCCGGAGTATAATTCGTTGTCATATTTCCCCAATTAGCACTAACCATGTTACCGGAAAAATCATGCGCCTCAGTTATTAATAATCCGTCTTTTGTCCCTTTCTTTCTGGCTAATGCTTTTCCTTGAGGAATCATATTGACATAAGTTTCAATATAAGGTCGTAATAAATCACAATCATTCTGAACAGCAAGCCCCCAATAAGATTCTTGGGTATTCCAGTGATGGGGTGTAGCCCACTGACGATGATCATAATTAGTAGTCCATAACCCGCCATTAAATGGTACCGGATATTTTCCCCGTGAAGAACTTCCCATAAGATAACGACGAATATAATAAATATTCTCCAGATAATTGTCTGCCAGATGAACGAATGACTTCGACCAAAAGTGAGTCCACCAACTGAGATGTTCTTTCCGAAGCGCTGTAAACGTTTTTACTTCCGCTTTATCCAGTAATGAAATTGCCTCTTGAGTCGGATTGTCCGAATCATTAGAACTGACAACTGATATTAAAATCTTATATTTCTGTTTAGAAGACAAAGGTGTAATCATTGAGCTTTCCCGATCACTGACACGCAGAATCTCTGTCGGGGTCTCAAGTACCCGACACGCAATAGTAAAATGAAGACCACCTTCAAACTTTTCTTCCAAAATGATGTCATTTTCCTGTCTATTCACCTTTGCAGTACCTAATCCATTGGCCACATCCCGGTCACGTGAACCATACCATCCTCCAAAGTCACAACTGCCCCAACGCTCCAAAGAAATTCGATTTACAGCTCCAGAAGGCAATGTTTTCTTATAATCAGCCTGACAATCTATCACCCAGACATTAGAGTTTGCATCTACCCAAGATGTTATCTCCGTATCGGCAAACGGTGTCGAACTCTTAATCTTTAAATCTGCGTTTTGCAGAGATAAACGAGCTTCAAAATCAGCCAGATGCATATAGCTATAACACGGTACACCTAAATTAACATTTAACCGTCCCGCCGAACGCAAAGTCATCCTCCCATTAGCTGGTTTATCATATAAATCTATTTTGTTAATTTGTAAAGTAATGCCCTCGTTGGTAAACCATAACATACCTCCGAGATCTCCATTACCAAGAGGAAAACCATTGAAACTGTCAAACTCCGGTTCCAGATAGACAATATCATGCTGACTCAGATAGTTATCGTCAATTTTAAAAAGGGAAGAAGCTTGTATAACACATACATTACAAAACAAAACAATTAAAGCAGAAACTATATTTTTCATTTTACATTTACTCTTTGATAGTGATTGATTTTTTACTTCTGTACACAAGTCACATTTTGTATCTTTCCTTTAAACCCATTCAACGGATTGCCAATCCAGCGTAAGGGGAAGATTAACGTCTCCTGATAAGGCATATAATCCATACGCTTGTTTTTTTTGCAATAAACTTTCATTTTACGTCCTTCTAAACGTTCTTGCAATTTGCCATTAACATATAGTGATGTGCCTTTATAATCCCCTGAAATACAAATATCTGTCCATTTTCCTTTCGGAAGGCAATAAGAACCGAAAACAAAAGTATACCCATCACGACTGAAAGCAATCCGTCCGGTATTTTCCCAGTTGGTATATACTTTGGAATGTGGTCCTTCAAATAGAATTCCGTTGATATTGGTATCCTTGTCCGGATAAATTTTAAATGATACTACGTAAGGGTAACCCACTTCCTGCAAAGCAGTACGAATAGTATCCGTCCCACTCAATAAACACACCTTTCCTAAAGGAGTCAGACACATTTCTTTAGGAATCCGTGCCAATAAATTCACTCCCGGAGCTTCCGGCATTATGCGGCATAAGGCTTCAAAACTTTCGTAAGAAACAATCTTGTTATCTCCTTTCCAAAGTTTTTCAGCCAACACTTGAATAGCAGGAAAAGAACGTAAATGTACATCCTGTTCAGAAATACCATTGCCACACATGTCATTCCATACAGCAAACATTCCACCTAACACTCCCGGAGTTCCTTCAGGAAGCGTCTGCTTACTATTCATCAACCATGGACTCCATGATTCATAGATCCATTTATGATCTAAAAATTCACGATAGTAACCAGCTCTGGGCACAATATATAGATAAGTATCGCATGTGTTTATTAGTTGATATCCCTCCCTTAAAGAGGCTTCGGGATCTATCCAGTCATACGACCATGCATTAACTGTCACTCCTCCTGCCTTTACGGGAGTTTTACCGGGTAGCCATTTCAAGCCACCCCACATACGAGGGTTCTTACCATATTTTTCGATATACTTCAGATAACGATCAGTAAAATAACGATATTGCTCCGCTTCCTTCTTGTTATATTCATCCGTACCGATATGTACGTCAGGACCAATGAATATAGGATGCTCACCAGAAAGATACTCATCAAACAGCGTATCAAGAAAATGATAAGTCTCATCCTTATAAAGATCCAAATGATCCATTCCGTATTCCTTACTGCCGATCTCCGGTTTGTAATGCGTAAAAGCAAGAGAGTGTGCAGGAATATCTATTTCAGGAATAACGTTTACTCCATAGCTCATTCCCATACGTTGTAAATTAGAAAATTCCTGTTTAGTATACGAACCATCCTTAGCCGTCAATCCAGGAAAACGTTCACTTTCCAGGCGGAAAGCAGCGTAGGTCATCTTCCAATCATTGTTAAAGAATTGTGGAAAACCATTGTCATTCAAATGGATCTGGAACTCATTCATTTTATAGAATGAAAGTATTTTGACATATTGTTTCAAATAATCCAACGTGAAAAATTTACGAGCTACATCCAACATAAACCCACGACTCGAAAATTTCGGAAAGTCACGTGCTGTTCCTTTCGGCAATTTACCTTGCTGATTATACAAGATTTGCAAAAGGCTGCGTGTCCCCCAAAAGAGTCCCTTCACAGTAGGTGCCTCAATACTGACATAATGGGTTGTAGCCAACACATACCCCTCGTCACCTAACTGTTTGTCTGGTTTTATCAACGATAGATAAATATCATTCCTTTGTGGTTTTCCTGTTTTTATGATGTAATGCCAATTCATTAAATCTCTCAAGTCATCGACCAATATACGAGCAGTGGATAAAAGTTCTGCTTCATTGGCTGGATTTACAACGATACTTCCTTCAGCAGGCAGGAGCAATTTTCCATTTCCTCCCTTCCATTGCTGCAAAGCAGGAATAACACAAGGACACGGTTCTTGCGCAGAAGTACCCAAGCATACCACAAACAGATAATATAATGTAAGTAACAGTTTTCTCATAATTTCAAATTTATCTATACTTTTGATAGAACATCTCTCTATTTCCACTCTGATCATTACGATTATCTACCTCACTGAACATCCAGATATCATTTTCTTCAGCCAGTTGAATTAATTGAGTAAGCAGTTGTTTGCGTTCTTCTCTCGTGCCATATTCCAAACGAATTTGAGCATACATTATAGCCATTCGCTCTTTCCGAACCCGTTTCAATACATCCGGTTGGTTTATTACAGCTTTTTCAGCTAAATCAAACCAATGTTTGTAACGCTCTATACATTCTTTTGACAGATAACCTTCACGATGAGCTTCAAGATCACCATCCATAGAAAGTATGGCTTTTGATTTTTTTAATGCTTGTTCCATGTCAGCGATATATCGCTTGATATAAACTCCTGCCTTACCATAATACCCTGTTAAAAAATCATCCATCTCCTGTTTCATATCACATTGTGGATTCCATAATAATTTAGCTAGCAAATAACCACGTAGCTCGGCAAACTCACCCCCTTTTTCCCTATTTCCTTGACAAAAAACAGCTGAAACATTATTAGCTATATAGAAATTAATATTGTCCTGCATAGTACTGAAATTGGGAAATGGTGAAACTAAGTTTTGAAATTGGATAACATAGTCCCAAACCAATATTTCATTACAAATCTTTCCCCAGTCTACCAAATCCTTTCTAAATGTAGCATGAATATTTGAAGTAGCGATAGGAAAATTAATACCTTGCCGGGCTGTTTCTATAGCACACATTTGAATTACAACATTAGATGCCGGTTTAGTATATAGCGGAGCCTTTCTAGTGTAAGTATAAGCTAAAGTCGCTATTTTTTTGTGCGGAAAGTGCTCAGCTATTTGATTAACGAATTTCAACATCGTTCCACTGGGGCTTCCATCATACAAATCTGATGTTTGACATTGCTGACAAGTACAGTTCCCTCTTCCGTCCATTTGACTCACACTCCAATAATGTGCTAATGAATCAGCCCATACAGGAACTTCTGCCTGTGTTTTTTGAATCAGTCGATTTAAAGAATTGATAGCATGATAAGGAAGTTCTGGATTAGTCAAACATAATTGTGTTCCTTCCGAACGTGGTTGAATTCTTTTTCCCTCAATTTCAGAAAAATATTCAGGATGAGTATCATAAAGACTGGGAGAAACCACATCATAGAGTGAATGACACCACAGCCCCCAATCAGCATGACGACCACCTTTTATAGCCCACCTATTAGGAGCTGTCAGTCCTTTTCGAAGCATATTCCCATTCAGTTTCAGTTGTGCAGCAATAACAGGATCACACAAATCATAATAATAAACTTCCCGCCATTTCACAACAGGTGTATAGCTTTCTTCTATAAAAGGTAATTGCTTTTTATTTAATAAGGGAATAAAAGAAACTTCAGAGCTATACCAGCGACATCCTATATATTTTTCTAAAAAAGAATATACTCCATATAGAACACCTCTACCATTTTGTCCACTGATGACAACTGCATTTTTTTGTATGTTTAAGTAATAACCATCTTCACCAAGTGCAATATTCGCCGGGAGTACGTATCCTGTACTATCTTTCTCTTTAGTAAATACTAACATTTCAGGTCGATCCAATGAAGCAGAATGTCGAACACATGAAACTTTAAATACTTGAGTGATGTATTTGCTTAATTCATCGGCTGCATGAGTTACGACTTTGGGGGCGTCAGGGCAAGTATAAACATAATAGGTTCTACCACTTTCTAAAACCATTTTTTTGTTTTGGGCCTGCAAAGATACTGCTACCAATAGAATATACGTAACAAATATATATTTCATGGAAACTTTATCATTTATAAAATTTAGAATAAAAAAGAGGGGACAGGACATTCAGAATAATGCTTATCCCCTCTGTTAATTATATATACTGATTATCTATTGGAGCTATTTTATCAACGTACATTGTATAATCCATTCTTTGGTTGTTTTACCATCGGCTGCAACAACCTTGTATTTGGAAACTTTGGAAAAATCGCCCCATTTGCCTAAGGCAGGTGCACCTTCTAGCGGATAAATAGTAGATGCGGTAGAAATTGTAGCAATACCTACAATCTTTTCCAACTTTACATTATTGCGTACCTCCTCAGTGAAAAAACTGGGATTTCCAGCTTCAGGAACAGTGATTGTGCAATAAACAGTATTTCCTTCTATTTTTACATTAGTAGGTAGTGAAACCACACCCAATTGAGTGTTATTTCCCCCATTTATAGTTTGTTCCCAACGATGTTCAAACTTAAATCCTCTGATCTCTGCGTCATTATAAGATTCCAGTTCATCCAGCCCTGCTTCCAAACAAGAAGATAAAGTCAATAACATGAAGAACGTAAAGGCACTTAGCCAAGAGATATCTATAACTTTTTTCATATTCATTACCAATGATTATTTTGTTGTAAATTAGGATTAGACATGAGTTCTGATTCAGGCAACGGGAAATACATGCGTCTAGGCCAAGAGAACACTCGGTCGCTTCCTGTCGAACTTCCATGACTGGTATCAATTAAAGTAAATGTATCATCGTCCCCATCAATAATAATACAGTGGGTACGTTTGTTAAACTCAGATACGGAGGTTGCATTTTCCACTTTTGCCCAACGAATGACAGAAAAATAGCGGTCACCCTCCAAAGCTAATTCAACCCGACGTTCTATCTTATAATATTTCCAGAAATCTGCTTCTGAAGAACTTTCCGGCAAAGCGGGTAATCCACCATGTTGAGTACGAGTCATGTTCATCATTCTAATAGCCTTGTCTATTTCTCCCTTGCGGCCAAGCGCCTCAGCATAGTTAAGACAAGCTTCCCCCAATCTAAATAGGATATAACGAAAATCATAAAGGATCTGGTATCCCGGAAGTGCATCTGTACCGTCCAATTCATAAATGTATTTACGCCACATATATCCACTTTGAGTCATAAAACCATGATTCTGTGTATTTTCCCAGTAGCAATTACCTTTAGTATCCATCTCAATAGGAGAAGTGAAATAAGTAGTACCATCATAACAAATAGTAGCATCCAAACGTTTATCTCTGTTACTATACATAATGGAAGCAGTCTTTACCGGAGCATTTTTCCATTTTGCTGTCTCTGTATAATGTTTTGCAGTTTGGTCTCCCTCTACATCAATTGCCAAATAGGCTTCTGTCAGTTCATGGGAGGGCCAGTTAGCACACCATGCATCCACTTTATCATTAAAAGCCGGCCCCATAATATTTCGTCCGGGTGCTAATGTACCGGCAACATACATAGGAAGTAAATTCTCACAATACTGTTTTTTATCACCTTGTGTAAAATAGAACTGAATTTCCGGACTCGTTTCCGGATAAGAAAAACTACCGAACATTTTACGATATTCAGGGTCTATACTCCAGTTAGCAGCTTCCTCTCCTTCAAACAGTTGTTTTCCAGCAGCAATAGTTTCATCATAGAGACCGCCTTCCAATGATACACGCGTTAGTAACGTGAGTGCTGCTCCTTTTGTAAAACGCTCTTTATTGGCAGTTGAGGGTAGATCGGGAATCGCAAGTTTCAACTCATTGACCATAAATCTATACATTTCTTCTTCTGTACTACGAGACATTAACATTTCATCACTAGGAGTCATCAGTTTATCAACAAGCATTACTCCTCCCCAGCGACGTACCATCCAACTATACACCATTACGCGCAGACAACGAGCTTCGGCAATAAACTGTTTACAACTTTGTCCGTCAATATCAGGATTGTTAGTCAATTCTTCTATGATAAGACTCGTTCTACGGATATAAGAGTATTTATTAAAACCTCCTATATTATTTTCAATATTTGTAGGAGAAATAGCTTCCGCTGCTACAGAGTTGTTATCCTTATTCCAAACATTATCTGTCCACGAATCTGTACGCAAACATTCTGTATTATTATCTCCCGAACAATACAAATCCTTAAGAATTGTCCAATAAGCTTCTCTCAGCACATTTTCGGCCAAATCTTTATTACGCCATATTAAAAGTTCGTTGTACGAGTCCATTGGTTCTGTATCAAGCACATCACAAGATGCCAGTCCACACACCATTATCAATGCTATATATAAATATTTTTTCATATATTTTCCCTTTTATTTAAAATGTTAGGTTAACTCCAAACTGAATAATCTTCTGCACCGGATAACCTACTTGTCCCATAGACTCATCATCTCTACCGTCTTCCGGGTCAATGTGATACTTTTTAACCGGAGAGAAAGTCAACAAGTTGTTACCACTTACATAAAGCTCAAATTGAGAAATAAAGCTCAAATTTTTCAACAAGCTGTATTTCAGGTCATAGCTAAATTTGACATTCTTTAGTCTAAGATAAGAAGCATCCAGCAACCAATAAGTTGAAGCCATATCATTGTTCCCCCCGTTTTCTTGTGCATTATTAGTTAAGCGAGGGTAGAGTATTTCTCCGGTATTACCCGGATAATAGAATTTTTCACTACCTGCCAAACCAATCTGATTTGTATTAAACTTCCGGTTGAATGATTCCAACAACATATTTCGGGCACCTGTACCTTGTAACAATACGTCAAGTGTAAATCCTTTATAAGATGCTCCCAAAGTGATGCCATAAGTCAAATGCGGGAATCGTGGAGCACCTTGACGTATCCGGTCATTAGTATCTATCACACCATCACCGTTGATATCCTGATAAGCGATATCACCTGGTCGTAACAAGGTAGAGGCCTGAGGACGGGGACTATCCAATATTTGTTCCATATTTTGATAAAGTCCGTTTGAGACATACAATAAGTCAAAATATGATTTTTGGTGTGTGAGACGACGTAATGGATTCTTCAAATCGGATTCTTGTTCATCATATTTCCTTTCCCAGAGTTCATTATAATATGACAAATTAAGTCCCACATTATACTTGAAGTCACGTGCTATCTTATCTCTCCATGCCAAATTTAGTTCATACCCCGCTCTACGATGAGCCGAATTTGTCTTAACCATAGGCATAGCAGTCCCCAACGGTGTGGTATAAGCATCTTTAGGATTAGCTAAATAATTGGTCGTACGATAATAGAAATACTCAAAGTTAGCAGATAAACGTTGTTGGAAAAACTCTGCATCAACAGCAAGGTTGATAGTATTTCTGCTATACCATGTCAAATCCTGACTAACTAAATCACCTTCACGCAAGGTAGAATTCCATTTTCCTCCTTCGTAGAAATCATTTCCCTTATTATACACCGACAAATATTTAAAATTACCTACGTCATCCAAGCCTATTTTGCCCCATGAGAAACGAAATTTCAAGGCGCTAAACCAATTGTTATTCAATAAAGGTTGCATGAAAGGCTCTTTATCTACATTCCACCCCACAGAAACTGATGGGAAGAATCCCCAACGCTGGCCTTTAGGAAACTTGTCCGAGCCGTCATAACGGAAGTTAGCTTCTACAATATAACGCATCTTATAATCGTATTTTAAACGACCTACCAATCCCATACGTCCATTTTCCCTTGCAGTACCGTTGTTTTCCGCTGTAGAACTTGGTCCTCCGTTTATCTGTTCAATAACGCTAGTCTCATATTGTCTTCTCAATGCTCCCAATTCGTTATAATTGTACTTCCAAGAGTTGAAAACAGCAGTCGCCCCAATTGTATGAGCTTCTTTGAATGTTCTATTATAATCTGCCCGTGCTTCAAAAGTCACCTCATTGGAACGGTACATATCTTCATCCAAACGAGCTTTTCCAAGATTAGTAGGTTCATCATTCCATTCCCATACAGGTCCTACGCCTGCTTCATTAGCACGCCAATCCTTATTAAAACTATCATACAGATTATAATTCACAAGTGCTCCAAAACTCAGTCCGGTAACTTTAGGAACATCCCATTGCATCGACAAATTCATATTGGTATAGCGGGTATCATTTTTTCTATATCCAGCAGTCGGATCAATTTCCACATATGGATTTTCCTGACCACCCGTCGGATGACCTGCACTATTAAAACATCTAGCCAAAGAATTTAAACGTGCCACATGTGTCCAAATAGTATACAAACCATTAGGGGGATATTGTGTTTTGTTCTGACTAAAAGAAACATCTCCATTTAGTCTCAATCCTATTTGATCGAAATAGTGGTCCACATGCATTCTCATATTTAAACGATCATTTTTAGAAATATCTGTTTTATAAATACCTCCTAAAGTGTAATAACGTGCAGACATAAAATAATGAGTGTTCTTACTTCCTCCATTCAACGAAATGTTATGCGACTGCATAGGAGCAAATTTGTGGAATAACAAGCTATTCCAGTCCGTGTTTCCTGTCACATCGTTGAAAGTACCATTTTTCACAGCGTCCAGTACACCTTCCGGCCAATACAAATTACCATTCGCATCCACTTTCATAAAAGTAGGCATTCCGTTATTATAGACCGCGGCCCTGTCTGATAACTCTGCAACCACATAGTTGTCAAGGAATTCAATAGGCTGTGTAGGTGAACTTAAAGAGTAAGAACCATTATAACTAATTGTCATTTTTTCGTTTGTACCCTTTTTGGTTGTGACCATCACAATACCATTACCGGCCCGTGCACCGTATACAGCCGCTGCAGCAGCATCTTTTAAAATAGAAAAAGATTCAATATCACTAGGTGAAAGCACCGAAAACTCTTGTTTTGTACTAGGTATACCATCAATTACATACAAGGGTTCTCCACCTCCACGGATAGAAATACTAGGTAATGCCCCCGGCTCACCTCCTGCCGATTGAATAAAGACTCCGGTTGCTCTACCTTCCAAAGAACTGATAATATTGGTATTAGGCATATTTACCAAATCATCGCCTTTAACACTAGATATAGAACTAGTTAATCTTTTCACAGAGCTCTTTCCATACCCCACTACAACAACTTCGTCTATAAGTTTACTATCTTCTTGAAGTTTAATGGTTAGCGAAGTGCGGTTACCAATCTTAATAGTCTTAGTCAAGTATCCTACATAAGATACCTCAATCACCGGAGAATCACCGGACACATTGACAGTAAATCTACCATTTGCATCAGAGATTGTTGCGTTCGAGGTATTCTTTTGTAAAATAGTAGCTCCAATTAAAGGTTCTCCGTTGTCGTCTGTTACTACACCGCTCAGTTTGCGACTCTGCTGTTGTTCCAGCACATTAAAATTGTTTTCGTCTATCGTCGTAGTGGCTGATATTCCCAAAATAGGCAAGGATATAAATATCACAAGTAGCCCTTTTTTTAATAATTGAGATAGACAATAATGGTGATAATAATTACTTTGCATCATTAGTCTTAAATTTTAAATCATGAATACTTTTTATATTACTTGAGTTAAAACCGTATGGCTTAAGGGCCGGATTTGTTTTTCATAGGCAAATGATTTTTTTGTTAATATAGCTTTATTAGAATTAAGTTCTTGGGCACAAAATTAGTTAATGTACAAGTTGCCCACCCCACGTAATTTTATCAATTTCCCCCCTTTTTTCTATCAATAATGCCTCTACAGCTATTCTCATCAAAAGAATATCATATTTTTCTTCGCAATTTAGCTACTGGAGTATAATGCGAGTTCGATATAATTCAACTACACTCTTTATTTCATTATTAATAATTTCGACATCAATAATGAAATCTTTTCAAAATATAATATACTGCAATGAGCACATTACAATTCTCTTTTCACTCTACCGAACACACATTTTCCTGATACAACACAAATTCTTTGCAGAAAATATCCTTCATTTAATAAAATTCCGTAACTTTAGTCTCGAAAAACACAGTGGTAATTATATAAAATATCACAAAATGATACTTTTTGTTACTATTTTTATCTTTTAGGAAACAATCATTAATTTAAGTTGAAAATGAAAGTAATGAAATTATATCTCTTAATCATTTTAGGATTACTATTAGGAAAATTAAACAGTAAAGCGATATCTCCGTTTTATACAAACCATACAAATTTTAAGCAGTTAACCATTCAAGATGGGCTTAAAGACAACACTGTTTTATCCATTCACAAAGACTCTAAAGGTATAATGTGGCTAGGAACAAGCACTGGATTAAGTAAATATGACGGCAATCATTTTACTAATTACACACTAGACCAATATTTTAGCATGAATGTAAGAAAAATAGAAGAGGATAGTCGACATATATTATATTTGCAGACCAATGATTGGATCACATACATGGATTGTAAGGATGAAAACACAGGAAGACTTCATACTCTTGTAAAAAACAAAGATTATCAGGTAACAGATTTTCTTTTGCTCAATGACTCCACTCTCTTTGCTTGCGATAATCAGACGTTAAGCAGCTTCAGAATAATGCTAGACCAAAACGGTCATCCTTTTTCAAAATTAGAAAAAGTTTACCCGTTTGAAATGGCAAAAGGAGAGCGATTTATGAAATTCTGCATAACCAATAACCATAGGAAAATCTACTTAGTGACTAACAGCGCACGCGTTCTTTTATTAGAGATCAGTACAGGACGCGTTTTAAAGCAAAAACGTTTGTTAACCACAAAACATGAGTTTGGAGCTTCTTCGGTTGTATGCCACAATGGGAAACTATTTATATCCTCAATGTTACATGGCATTTTTATTATGGATACTTCATTGGAAAACCTCAGTCATATTGCCAATCAACAAAATATATTTCCCACTCATTTGTCCCATAACGATGTTTACAACATCATTCCCATTTCAGATTCATCTATCCTTGCTACAACATGGTATGGATATACTATGCTTTTGGCCGATAATAACATTCCAGGTGGATGGACTACAGAAATACGTACCAGCGAACCAACGTGGCAGTCATTAAACTTCGAAGCACGCATGATATCTTCTTACTATGATCCCCATGGATTTTTATGGATCGGAACACACGGAGGAGGCGTATTAGTTTCCGACTGGAAGTGGAATTTTATCAAACAATACAATTTCAAAGAAGACAATGAAGTAGAAAGCATCATTATTGATGATGAAAAGAGGATTTATTTGTCAACTTATGAACAAGGTATTTTTTACACTCCACCATTATATGACCTAAAAGATTTCGGTTTACGTGAGTTATCGCAAACAGATAGAAAAACAGTACTATGCAGCATGAAGGATAAAGATGGGAATATATGGTTCGGTTACAAAAATGGAATGCTCGTTTTTTATTCTCCACAAAAAAAAGAAGTACAAAAGTATAATGTAACTGACACCCCTATCAATGTACTGTTTACAGATTCCAAGAAAAACTTTTGGATTGGAACAGAAAATGGCCTATTTCTATACGACTGTGACAAAAAAAAGAAAAAGGAAGTAAAATTAAAACAGACTGTAAACTGTGTATTTGATATAGCTGAAGACAATGAAGGCAATTTGTGGATAGCTACCAGTTTAGGGCTATTAAAACTAAATTATGCCAACAACAAACAACATATACAACATTTTCCGACAAACAAACATACATATACAGCTCAGACTGTATTAGCAGCAAAAGACGGAACCGTATATGTAGGCTATCAAAATGGATTAGGGATTGTAGCACACGGAGAGACAACTGTAAAACAAGTGTTTACCACCATGGATGGTTTGGGAAGTAATTGGATAAATTGTCTATTGGAAGATAAACAAGGCTATATATGGATTGGAACTAATTCAGGGTTCAGTTGCTATGACAAATCCATAAATCAGTTTTATAATTATTATGCTTCCGGAAGCAGCCGTTCTGTGGCTCTTTGGGGAGATATGCTTTGCTGGGGAGGTAACAAGCACCTACTTTTCTTCTCACCCCAACAGGCAATAAACACTTTTAAAGCAAATACTAAAAACCCAATAATCATTACAGGTATTGAGGTTAATAACAAACCTCTGATTCCGGGAAAACCCGTCAATGGACAAATGGTATTGACGAAAACAGCCGAGTACACAGATTACATCTCTTTGTCACACAAAAACAGAGATTTTGCATTATCATTCAGCAACAGTCCTTATCCCACTGCGCAAAAATACGTATACAGGTTGATACCTTATCAAAATGAATGGATAGAATGTAATAGTAAAGAGAAAATTTCTTATGCTAACCTATTACCGGGAAACTATACATTTCAGATAAAAAACCAAAAAGCAGTCAAAGAGGAAGATATAACCTCCTTAAAAATCAACATACAACCACATTGGACACAAACCTGGATGTTTCGGTTCTTTGTATTGTTAGTAATCATTGGAGGTATTTATTACTCAATATTTACAATTAAAAGGAAACACCAACGTGACCAACTAATTGCTGAGTTAGAACATGGCATCGCCATCTATAAACTACAACATCAACAAGCAGACCAATTGTCACATGTACAAGAACAAGGGACAAATTATGGTAAAGACAATGAAGACAGTAATTTAAACAATCCATCAGAAGAAAAAGACTATCCTCTTTCTGATTATCTGGAAGCACCCGTCCCTCAACAATCTAACACCAACAATGAATTCAAACAGTCTAACCAATATATCTTCATGCAGAAAGTGACCAACGTGATAGAAGATAACATAGCAAATGAGAACTTCAATGTAAAAATATTGGCCGATACACTTTGTATGAGTCAACCTACATTATATAGAAAGGTAAAAGAACATTTTCACCTAACTGTTACAGAATTAATACGAAAAATGCGCATGAACAAAGCAGCTTCCTTATTGGCAATGCGCAAATATTCAATCTTAGAGATTACCGAAATGGTAGGATATAATGATTATGAAACTTTTAGGAAACACTTCAAGAGTCAATTTGGTGTATCCGCCTCAAAATATGTGAATTGCGAATAAAATAACGAGCGAACAGACTTATTGACCGGAAACAGGACACAATTACAGTCAAACTACATATCGACTCATTATTTTAGTCATTTTGCTATAAAATTAATAGAAATTATCTCCAAAAGACGACAGATTCAAACTTTTATTCCTACATTTGCAGCCAAATGATAACTTATTAATAAAAATACAGATACCATGGCTAAAATAACCAAAGAAGCCGCTTTGCTCTATCACTCACAGGGCAAACCCGGTAAGATCGAGGTAGTTCCTACCAAACCTTACAGTACACAAACCGACTTATCACTTGCATACTCTCCCGGTGTGGCAGAGCCTTGTCTTGAAATAGAGAAGAATCCGCAAGATGCGTATAAATATACAGCTAAAGGCAATCTTGTTGCCGTTATCTCCAATGGTACAGCTGTGCTCGGACTGGGTGACATAGGCGCATTGAGCGGCAAACCCGTAATGGAAGGTAAAGGACTGCTTTTCAAAATTTATGCAGGTATCGACGTGTTCGATATTGAAGTAGATGAGAAAGATCCGGAAAAATTCATTGCAGCAGTGAAAGCTATCGCTCCTACTTTCGGCGGCATCAACCTGGAAGACATCAAAGCTCCCGAATGTTTCGAAATCGAACGCCGCCTGAAAGAAGAACTGGACATTCCCGTCATGCACGACGACCAGCACGGAACGGCTATCATCTCCAGTGCCGGACTGGTGAATGCCCTGCAAGTGGCCGGAAAGAAAATCGAAGATGTAAAAATCGTCGTGAACGGTGCAGGTGCCTCTGCCGTATCTTGTACTAAATTATATGTATCACTGGGCGCACGTCTCGAAAACATCGTCATGCTGGACAGTAAAGGCGTAATCAGCAAGGCGCGTACCGATCTGAATGAACAGAAAAGATATTTTGCAACCGACCGCACGGATATCCATACATTGGAAGAAGCAATCAAAGGTGCAGATGTATTCCTCGGACTGTCAAAAGGAAATGTGCTGAGTCAGGACATGGTGCGCAGCATGGCTCCAATGCCTATCGTATTTGCACTGGCAAACCCGACACCGGAAATCTCTTACGAAGACGCTATGGCAGCACGCCCTGACGTATTAATGGCAACCGGACGTTCCGACTATCCGAACCAGATTAACAATGTAATCGGTTTCCCGTACATCTTCCGTGGTGCTCTGGATACGCATGCCAAGGCGATCAACGAAGAAATGAAAATCGCCGCCGTACACGCTATTGCCAATCTAGCAAAACAGCCTGTACCCGACGTCGTGAATGCAGCATACCACGTGAACAATCTTTCTTTCGGGCCGGAATATTTCATCCCGAAACCGGTAGACCCACGCCTCATCACCGAAGTTTCCTGTGCCGTGGCAAGAGCTGCTATGGAAAGCGGAGTGGCACGTACCGATATCAAGGATTGGGACGCTTATTGCGTACACTTGCGCGAACTTATGGGATATGAATCCAAACTGACCCGCCAACTGTATGACACCGCCCGCCGCCACCCGCAACGTGTAGTGTTTGCCGAAGGCATTCACCCGAATATGCTGAAAGCCGCCGTTGAAGCGAAAGCCGAAGGTATCTGCCATCCTATCTTATTAGGAAACGACGAAGCAATCGGCAAACTGGCGGAAGAACTCGACCTCAGCCTCGAAGGTATCGAAATCGTCAACCTCCGCCACCCGGACGAATCGGAACGCCGCGAACGTTATGCACGCATTCTGGCAGAGAAACGTTCACGCGAAGGCTTTACTTACGAAGAAGCCAACGACAAGATGTTCGAACGTAACTATTTCGGTATGATGATGGTTGAAACCGGAGATGCCGACGCGTTTATCACGGGACTTTATACGAGATATAGCAACACGATCAAAGTTGCCAAAGAAGTAATCGGCATCCAACCGGGATTCAAACATTTCGGAACCATGCATATCCTGAACTCCAAGAAAGGCACTTACTTCCTGGCAGATACATTGATTAACCGCCACCCGGATACAAGCACATTGATTGATATCGCCAAACTGTCTGACAAAACAGTCCGCTTCTTCAATCATACACCGGTCATTTCGATGTTGTCATACTCCAACTTCGGCGCCGACACCGCAGGTAGCCCTGTCAAAGTGCACGAAGCGGTGTCATATATGCAGGAAGAATATCCCGAACTGGCTATCGACGGTGAAATGCAGGTCAACTTTGCCATGAACCGTGAGTTGCGCGATGCCAAGTATCCGTTCACCCGTCTGAAAGGTAAAGATGTGAACACACTGATTTTCCCGAACTTGAGTTCTGCAAATGCCGGATACAAATTGCTGCAAGCAATGGACCCTGACACAGAATTTATCGGGCCTATCCAAATGGGATTGAACAAGCCTATCCATTTCACCGACTTCGAAAGCTCTGTTCGCGACATCGTCAATATCACCGCCGTAGCCGTGATTGATGCTATCGTAGACAAGAAGAAAAAGGAAAGCAAATGAGAAGGCCGTTATCAAAATCACAAATAGTTTGTATCAGTCTACTTTGGCTGGCTCTTTGCTATTTGGTTCTTACAAAAGCCGAACGAATTGACGGAATGACAGTAGTAATGCTTGTCATTTCGGCAGCATTAGTCTTTATTCCTGTCTATAAGTCGATCAAAAAGAATAAATAAATATCTTTTTTTCTGCTTTTAATGCGATAAAATATCAAATTTGATGTTTTATAGCATTTTTCTTTATAAAATGTTTGTTAGTTCAATTTTTATCTTTACTTTTGCAACCGCATAAGAGAAATAGATAATCGAATTTTAAACAACCAATAAAAGAAAAAAAGATTATGAATGCAGCAAAGGTATAAAAGAAGATTTCCCAATGAACCGGAGTATCATCAAGCAGTAGAAGAAGTACTTTCTACGATTGAAGAAGAATACAACAAACACCCGGAGTTTGATAAAGTAAACTTGATCGAACGTCTGTGTATTCCTGATAGAGTATATCAGTTCCGCGTGACTTGGATGGACGACAAAGGTAACATTCAGACGAACATGGGTTACCGTGTTCAGCATAACAACGCGATTGGCCCGTACAAAGGCGGTATCCGTTTCCATGCATCTGTAAACCTTTCTATCTTGAAGTTCCTTGCCTTTGAACAAACATTCAAAAACTCACTGACTACCCTGCCTATGGGTGGCGGTAAAGGTGGTTCCGACTTCTCTCCGCGCGGTAAGTCAAATATGGAAGTAATGCGTTTCGTACAGGCTTTCATGCTTGAATTATGGCGTCACGTGGGTCCTGAGACTGACGTTCCTGCCGGTGACATCGGTGTTGGTGGTCGTGAAGTAGGTTTCATGTTTGGTATGTACAAGAAACTGACTCATGAATTCACCGGAACATTTACCGGTAAAGGACGCGAATTTGGTGGTTCATTGATTCGCCCGGAAGCTACCGGTTACGGTAACATCTATTTCTTAATGGAAATGCTGAAAACTAAGGGTACTGACTTGAAAGGCAAGACTTGCCTAATTTCCGGTTCCGGTAACGTTGCTCAATACACAGCAGAAAAAGTTCTTGAACTGGGTGGCAAAGTGCTGACCATGTCCGACTCTGACGGTTACATCTATGATCCGGATGGTATCGACCGCGAAAAGCTGGATTATATCATGGAACTGAAAAACCTCTACCGTGGTCGTATCCGCGAATATGCAGAGAAATATGGTTGCAAATATGTAGAAGGAGCTCGTCCTTGGGGCGAAAAAGCAGATATCGCCCTGCCTTCTGCCACTCAGAACGAACTTAACGGCGACGATGCCAAGACATTGGTTGCCAACGGTGTAATTGCAGTTTCCGAAGGTGCTAACATGCCTTCTACTCCGGAAGCAATCAAAGTATTTCAGGATGCTAAGATTCTTTATGCTCCGGGTAAAGCGGCTAATGCTGGTGGTGTATCTGTATCAGGTCTTGAAATGACTCAGAACTCTATCAAACTGAGTTGGAGTGCAGAAGAAGTTGACGAGAAACTGAAAAGCATTATGAAGAATATCCACGAAGCTTGCGTTCAGTATGGTACTGAAGCCGACGGATATGTAAACTATGTGAAAGGTGCTAACGTAGCCGGATTTATGAAGGTTGCAAAAGCAATGATGGCACAAGGTATCGTATAATCAGCCCATAAGATATAAGTAAGCTATAGTTTATTAAAAACTCCCGCTTTCCTAAGGGAAAAGCGGGAGTTTTTTTATACAGTCTCAAAGTATGGTTCCGTAAAAGGTTACGAACTGAACGGTTATATGGGAAATGACAGGATTTTCCCGATATAATACAGAGACTCCATGAAAAATTTCGAATTGTTCATCAAACAGCGACATACATGTTATAAAACAAATCCAGCATACAGAACGGGAGTTGCCATATCATTCTCACAACCCCATTTTTTCTTTTAACATTCAATGTCAATTGATATTCAACTCTTTTATCTACCTTTGCATACGAATAATCCATTAATTCTGAATAAACAGATGAAACTAAGAAATGTATCAGCCGGAATAGTCTTATGTCTGACAATGATTTCCTGCATCCAAGATGAAGCTTTGAATGTCGAAGCAGCTATAGACGGATGCAGCGGTACTAACATCCAATTATCCACTATTAACCCTAGTAGTAAAACAGCTTCTATTTATGTATCTAAGTCTACAGACTTATCTGCATTAGAAATTAAATTCACATTACCAGACGGAGCTAGTATAGAACCTGTTAATGCAATAGCAAATGATGCTCCTCCCAAATATGACTTTTCTACTTCACAGATCCCCATTACTCCAGAACAAACATTGGAACAGTATCAACGTAAGTTCAGAGTTACATCTGAAAGTGAAACAACTGAAGCTGTCTATACCATTACTGTAATCAAATCTGAACTTCCTACAAATTTCCATTTCGAAAACTTAGTAGATGGAAGTTCCGATTACCATGAACTTTATGAATTTAATCAGCAACAAGGAGAAACGCTCCAATGGGCGAGTGGAAATCCGGGCTTCAAACTTACCGGTATGGCAAAGTCCCCCTTTGATTACCCAACTTTACAAACTGAAGGTTATATAGGTAAAGGTATTCGACTAGAGACAAAGAGTACAGGAGATTTTGGCGAAAAAGTTAAGATGCCAATTGCAGCAGGTAACCTTTTCATCGGTACATTCATAGTAAAAGATGCATTAAGAGATGCCAAAGCTGCTACAAAATTCGGATTCCCATTTTTCAAACATCCAAAAACATTAAAAGGATATTATAAATTTCAACCTGGCACTGTTTATATTTCGGGCACTGATGAAAACCGAAAGCCTATAATAGATCCTTCAATGGAAGGAAAGGATAAAGGTGATATATATGCCGTCTTATACGAAGCTGACGATGTGGAAGATTTCCTTGATGGATATAATTCCCTAAATTCCAATAAGATTATAGCTCTTGCAAGAATTCCGTCAATAGAAAAGACGAGTGAGTGGAAACAGTTTGAATTACCTTTTGAATATAAAAAAGCAATAGATGAATCAGCTCTCAAGGAAGGTAAATACAAACTCGCTGTTGTATTCTCTTCCAGCATAAATGGAGCAGAATTTAAAGGTTCAGTAGGAAGTACTTTGTGGATAGACGAGGTAACTATTCAGTGTAAAGAAGACAACGAATAATAACTTAAAAAGTAATTTATATATGAATAAATATATATTGGCTAGTATTGTTATCCTTTTTTGCAGTATCAGCCAAATCAATGCACAATCGTCCGAACACAAAGGACTACTATGGTCTTCTCTTCATGGACTAGACTATCAATTCAAAGCAGGTGTAAATATCGGTGGGACATCTCCTCTTCCCCTTCCCGAAGAAATCAGAAGCATCGAAAGCTATTCTCCCGGACTTGCTATTACTCTGGAAGGTAATGTAACAAAATGGATAGATGTCCAAAAGAAATGGGGAGTTAGTTTAGGAGTACGTCTTGCTAACAAAAACATGACTACCGAGGCTCTAGTGAAAAACTATGGTATGGAAATATTCAACGACATAGGCGGAAAAGTAGAAGGACTTTGGACAGGAGGAGTCAAGACTAAAGTCAAAATGTCTCTTTTGACAATACCCATATTAGCCAACTACAAAATCAGTGATCGCTGGAAATTGGTTGCGGGGCCTTATCTATCATATATGATGGATGGTGATTTCTCTGGACATGTTTACGAGGGCCATCTCCGCTCCCCGGATGCTACTGGTAGCCGCGTTAATTTCGAGGGTGATAATATAGCAACTTATGATTTCTCTAGCAGTCTACGCAAATTTCAATGGGGATTACAGCTAGGCGGAGAGTGGAAAGCCTATAAACACCTAAATGTGTACGCTGACCTAACATGGGGACTAAACGATATTTTCAAGAAAGACTTTACTACAATTTCGTTTGCTATGTATCCTATTTATTTGAATATAGGATTTGGATATGCATTCTAAAGATAAGTACACAGGGAATCTCCTATGTAAAACCGAAATATTATTTTAAGAGAGTATACAAAAAGAGGCTGTCTCAAAATAGAAAAATTGGATAGACTTACTTATAATCTATAAGTTACGATATAAAAATCTCCTGTTTTAGCTTTCATCTATCTTAATGATATGGCTAAAACCAGGAGATTTTTTACTTTTAAGTTTCAATCTATAAGATTTTTGCTTTAGCAATTCTATTTTGAGACAGCCTCTTTTTAGTTTAGTTTTCAAGCGAAAGGAAGCTATATTTAATTTAACAAAAGAAAACCTCCAACAGAAAAAATTATTCAGTAGGAAAGGAATATATTTATAATTTCACTCATTACCGTACGGAGACGAATGAAATGCTATAATAGTTTGCAACATTGCTTTTGCAGCCTATAACTCTTTGATTTCATCAAGAGACAGTCCTGTGTATTTGGATATGAAATCAACCGCTAATCCGTCCGACTTCATTTTTCGGGCAACTTCAAGCTTCTCTTGCTCGATACTTTTTTCAATCCTCTGCGTTCCGCACTGTTATACAACGTCTTTTCCACGCTGATAATGTCCCAAAAATTTTCATATCCCAGCAGTTGCGCATCGGTAAAAGCTGATTCCTCCAATGCATTAATAGCTTTTTTCACTTCCGGATTATCTATCAAATCTTCGGGCACTTCGCGAGTGTTTTCGTTGATTTCGGTCAGATAGCGTAACCACAACACTTGCATCTTCTTTTCACTATATGTATGCGGGCTGAACTTGGGTAGTTCTACGAATATCAAATGCAGGCCATCAATCACTCTATCGGTATTCTCCTCATGAACCAGACGATAATAGTGATAGAAAACCGGTAATTCAGATTCAAACATTTCGTTCACTAGATTGAGCGAATACACAGGTTGAAGCAGTTCATATTACTCGCCCGAATTGATTTGGCGTACGTATGCTTTGGAAGCATTGAGCAATACACGCTGCTTGAATTCCAGAGACCAGATCATCTGCATCTCAGCAATAAACTACTGCCTTCCGAACTTATCCTTGCAACGCACGTCCACAATGCTGTTTTTACGCAATGGATTATCCGGCACAATTTCGGCAGGAAGATATTCAATATCAGTAATCTCCTGACCGACAGAAATGGGAAGCAAGGCGTTAAGCAAGCTCATCACTAAATCGGGATGCTCACCAAATACACGTTTAAAAGTCAAGTCCGCCTTTGGATCTAAGTATTTCATAATCTCATTATTTATTTTTTAGACATACAAAAATAAAATTTATTTTTCTAATAAAAGAGAAGAAAGGAGATATTTGCCCCGATAGGGCACGGCTTTTTCATTTAAGAAATATTGTTCATCGCTTGTTATTGTAGTAAAAATCCTACTGCGCAGCGATGCGGAAACACCGCCTTAGGTGTTTCTTCTTATCGTTCATTTTTGACGGGATACTATCTCCTTGTGTTGATTGGTTTGAATTATCTGCATATTTGGAAGAAATGAAAAATGTTATCTTATATTACTTCGTAAATGGATGCACTTTTCGATGCTCCTCTATTCTATAATACAGTTTTCTCTATTTTTACAACCAGCTATTCCGCTATTAATAAACTTGATTTCTGTTTATAATAAACTTTTGGATAGTTTATTATAAACGGTATCCGAGTTTATTAAAAACTATTTTTCCCGTTTTTCGGAAATGGATTAAATGTTTAAAGTAAAAATATAAACAAAATAGGGCAATAATCGTTAGACTATTGCCCTATATCATATCTATCCTGATACTAAAATATATCAGTCAGAATGTTATTTATGTATCTATTGTTCTTATATTTCTCATACTGTTTATCACTTTTATTTTTTCAAAGATACAAAATAAAAAGTCGTTTGTCAAGTATTTCAGAAGAAAAGCAGACTATTCATGCACGGCTGAGATAATAAGGGGCTATCAGTAAGCTTCTGATTACCAATAACGGGAATTCCTCTCATGCCGCATTGGCATGGATGGGGGAATCGAACGACTAATTCAAAGCTTAAATGAAAAAGCCGTGCCGATAGGGTACACATTATCTTATTAAAAAAGCCGGAATGCATTCTACATTCCGGCTTTTTTAATAAGATATGAATTGATTTATTTTTTATATATTACTTCTATATCATCTACCCATAATTTACTCTCTGGAGCTCCCCAAAATTTATCTCCTTCTTTACTAGATGAACAAACAATAGCAAAACGATATTTTTGATTTATATCAAACTCTGCGTCACCATAATCTAAAGTTATAGTAAATTCTTTCCATTGTCCGTCAGTACTTCCTCCTTCAACTCCTCCTTTTGCTACAACACGACTAGAAGTATAAAAATTATTATCACCAGATTCTCCTGTCAGATAATCTGAAAAACCAGTCTCATCATATTCTTCTGTAGTATATAAAGATACCTTTATAGAATATTGATCAGCATATTCACCTTTAGATACATCTATGGTAGCTTTATCAGTTGCATCTGATTCACATGTATAGAAATCCTTACCTGATTCATATTTATACCATCCCTTTACTGCAACTGGTCTTCCTAAAGAATTATTAAATTGATTACCAAATTTTGTACTATTCAGAGTATTACCCGCATTAGTACTCCATGTCCCTAGAAATAGAGAGCCTGTTGTTATTGTAGGTATCAAACCTCCAACACCACCTTTGGAATTTATAGTTCTAAGTAATGCACTCTTACCATTATGACCTTCACTTTCTTCAGTAACTAACCACTTACTCCTTCCTAACATAGGTTTAAACATTCCCATTTCTACTATGCCATAATTACTTGTACACCATCCTGTTGGAGTAGTAAAGGTTTCCTCATCCCCAAACATCGGTTTATGTGTAACAGGATCCCACTCTTCAAAATCATAACTAACTACAAAAGCACGTCCTGAAATAGAAGCCGTATAAATTTTAGAACTTCCATCTTCAGCTACGACAGTAAAAATAGCCTTATTTGAAGAAAAATCCACAGTTGCACCACTTGCAGGTGTTACAGTTGCTTTAGCAGAAACTTCAATAGTAGGCACCAATTTCTTCAAATCATCTGTTGTTACATCTTTTAAAACCTCAAAAACAATAGTCCCGTCTTCTTCATTGACTATTGGTTCTGAAAAAACGACAGCATTAGCTTCAACAGATTTATCAAAAGTAAAACTCAAAATTTTAGCCTCAGTACTTTCTGTTCCAGCCAACTTAGTTCCCTTATAATCAACCTTAACCTGCAATGTTCCACCACCAACTTTAACGTCGACAATCATTGCAAGATTTCCACTACCAATAGTACCGGAAACCGCTACATCACAGTCTCCTACTAAAAGAGTCATCTTTTGATTACCAGAAAACTTATAAGAAGTACCTTCTACCGTTACAGGACAGTTTTCCACAGCAATAGTACCAAGATTAAGTTCCTCACTACCTAAAAAGAAAACAAAATCTCTCAATTCTAATTTAACAGCAGTATCAGAAGCCTTAGTTACATAGACTTTTTGGGATAAACCGGAAGCTATTGGATCTGGCACGCCAACATAATATACATCCATTGTCCCTTTATAATCACCTGCCATCTCTTGCTCAATAGGAATAACTGTCGGAGTATCATCACCATCGTCATCACTACAAGATGTAAACAATGTCACTGTACACAATACAGCAAACAGATAATAAAATAATCTCTTGTTCATTTCTAAATTCTCTTTTTAATTAATAAAAGCAAATGCGTGATATTCCCATCGCACACAAATGCCAAAATTTCACAGGCGCAAAGTAACTATTATTTTCACACACCTGCAAGGTCTATTTTTCTTGTTTCTGTTCTATTTTTAAAGAAAAGCGCCTAAAATATCTTATAAGATACCGTTTTACGAGTCAAAATTATAATTTTTGAAAAGAAAAACAGCCCATTAATCATAATCCATATATCTTTGTATAAAGTAAAAAGTGTGAGAAATGAAAGAACTACCCAAAATAGATTTACCCGAAGAATGGCTCATAGGTACAGGAGTAAACAAGGCATTGCTTAGCTTGTATACCAACTTTCCTTGCCGACTGAAATCGGAAATATTCGTGCTATGCATGGAGGGAGAAATCGAAGCCTCGGTCAATCTAAATCGCATAACAGTACGGGCTAATGACTTCGTTACAATTATGCCCGGAAGTATTCTTCAGATACACAGTGTCAATGGAGAACCGATGCTTTATTTCGGAGGCTTCTCATCAAAATACATAGAGCAAGCCAATTTACTTCCTTCGGCTATCAACACCCTATTTATAACGATAGGCCGACCGGTTATTTCATTAAAGCCGGAAGGAGCCAAACTACTGGCAGAATACTTTCAATTCTTGATAAAGCTATATGATTTTTTCGACGAATCAACCCGCAAAGGAATTACTCCGCACTTGTATAATAATATACATACCGGAATAGCTGCCATGTATAACAACCAGCTACAAAACACGAAAGAGTATTCGTCTAAAAGCGAGTTAATCTACAAAAACTTCACTCAACTGGTGATACAAAATTACAATAAGACGCGCAATGTAGCATGGTATGCCGAGAAACTCAAAATATCAAATATTCACCTCTGTACTACTGTAAAGAAAGTGACAGGAAACACCTGTGTCGAAATCATCTCACACATGGTAATTATGGATGCCAAATCACAACTGAAATCGACCAATATCCCCATCCAGGAAATTTCCAACTCACTCAATTTCGCCAACACATCATTCTTCGGCAAATACTTCAAACGATATGTTGGCATGAGTCCATTAGCATATAGGAATAGCGGATAAACAACATCGGTCTTAATTAACAGAATCACTTAATCTTCCGGCCTTAAAACGACACCCAGTTTTTTCTTTCCGTCCATCTTGACTATCATCGGCTTCTCAAAACGGACATGACGCAAGAATTTCGTTTCGTCTACCGCCGGTTGGGCATTAAGGAAATCCTGATCGTAAACACCGTCATTCATAAAAGCGTTGATAGTGAAATAGCCTACTCCGAAAGAAGTCAGGTTCTGGAAGAAGTGTGTGCCTTGACTCGGATCTACGCGGTAATTAGTCAAACCGGCTTCCACTATCACACGGGCAGCAGAAATATGCGGCCATTTCACCGGAATACCCAACCATGTATCGCTGCTTCCCCAACGTCCCGGACCGACAAGTACATAATTCTTACCTTCATTCAGGAACTGCCGGTTGATTTTTTCTATTTCCCAAGCAATAGCCTGATTGTTCGAAGCACTGTAACCCTCAGTCTTTACATAGACAATATCGTGAATTTCGTTCATAATGCCATGTCCCAACGAATTATAAGAACGAAGGATAACGTCCTCATCCCGTATCTCATTCAAATCTTCATCCAACATTTCCTTACTATCCACAATCGGCCGGATCTGTAACAAATAAAATGTGCCTGTCTTATCCTGCTCGCGACTCATGGTAGCCGCAAACTCAATTTCAACCGGACGGCGCATTTCCTGTTCGCCATACTTCAGCACTAATTGAAGAATCCGAGGCAACGGGAATACATCATGTTGCAGAATGTTTGCAAACGTAATCACCTTGCGTCCGCCCGGATACAAACCGTCACGGATAACCTGATCGTAAGGATCGTATGTAGAAGCAATATACCGCAAAGCTCCATCGTTTTCCGCCTCTTTCACATGAAGTTTCAACAAATTGAAGCCATCATCGATAGAGAAATCATGCCCTGCATTCTTCAAATCCAAGGCATAGAAGCGGGTCTGGGTTTCTTTCAGAGCTATTTCCATTTCGCTGGTCTGTAACACCTGATTGGGGTGATAAGGAGAGAAACGAAGCGTCATACCGCCGTCTACAATATATTTTCCCAATCCCAGTGCCAGATTGACGGTTCCTTCCTCCGCTTTTTCATCACCCAACGGATAATAATTCAGCGAACGCGCCACACCGGACATGGATGGATAATAACGGTCACCATACTGATTGCCGACTACTTCCTGCAAAATAACGGCCATTTTTTCCTGATCGATCACATTCGATGTAGCCTGCATATAGGCTTTACTATCCCGAAAATAAACGGAAGCATAAACGCCTTTGATTGCATCGGAAAGCATACGCAACATCTCATACCGATCGTCCAGATAAGGAATCATATAAGTGTTATAGATTCCGGCAAACGGCTGATAGTGAGAATCTTCCAACAAAGAAGAAGAACGGATAGCAATAGGCGATTTCACCACATCAAAGAAAGTAAAGAAGTCCTCTACCAGTCTGTCCGGCAATTTTGCTTTCAGGAAATATCGCAATATCGTATCATCATCCGCATCCGAAAGCGCAATCTGATACAGATTGTTAATGTCCATAAATTCATCGAATACGTCCGTACAAAGCACCACTGTCTTAGGAATGGCAACACGGGCATTCTCAAACTCTTCAAATTCGGGATAACGTTTCACCATATTATCTATAAAAGCCAAACCGCGTCCCTTTCCTCCCAACGAACCGTCACCGATACGGGCAAAGTTGGAATAACGGTCGAAACGGTCACGTTTAAAGACGGCAACCACTCCCTGATTCTTCATTTTACGGTATTTCACAATCGCTTCAAAGATAATCCGGCGATGCGCATCCACGTCCTGAAGGCTGCTCCACGTAATAGGTTTCAAAAACTCTGCCACCGGGAACATGGCGCGTGAATAAAGCCAGCGTGACACATGATTCCGGCTAATATGATACAAGAAAGACTCGGCAGGCACAGCGAACAGGATATTCTGCAATTCTTTCAGATTACGTACACGGGCAATCTCCTCCCCTGTCTCCGGATTACGGAACACAAAGTCGCCGAAACCAAAGTTATCAGAAACGATACGCCGCAGGTCGACGTCCATTTTCTTGGAGTTCTTGTCGATAAAACTAGCGCCATACTTTGCTGCATACGAAGCGTTCTCTGATTCGGAAGACTGGATAATCAACGGTACAAACGGATCATTCTTACGTATCTCAGCGCATAACTTAATACCCGCCAGACCGTCTTTTTCGCCACGCTCCACCTTCGGGAAACGTACGTCTGTGATAACACCTAATATATTGTTCTGATATTTACGATAGACCTCCATTGCCTCTTGATACGTGCGTGCCAGAACGATTTTAGGACGTCCACGCATACGGAGTGTACGCTGATGCGCATTCAACGCCTCGGTAGAAAATTCCTGGCTTTGCTTTAGCACGAATTTATACAAGTTGGGAAGAATGGAGGAATAGAAACGGATACCGTCTTCCACCAAAAGAATCAACTGTACACCGACTTCCTGCACATCATGTTCCAGATTCATCTTATCCTCCATTAACTTAATGATAGAAACCAACAAATCCGTATTACCCAGCCAGCAGAATACGTATTCGAACGCACTCAGATCTTCGTTGATAATCCTCTTTGTAATACCATGGCTGAAAGGAGTCAGAATGACAATAGGAATATGCTCATATTTCTCTTTAATGTGACGGCCGATGTCGAAACTGTCATTATCACCCGTACTCGGCATACAAATTACCAGGTCGAACGACATATTCTCCAATTGCGTCAAAGCCTCTTCCTCCGTAGATACTTGTGAGAAACGCGGCGGATAACGCAAGGACAAAGAGGTGTATTCATTGAATATCTTTTCATCAATACGTCCGTCATCTTCCAACATGAAAGCGTCATAAGGGTTGGCTATTAACAACACGTTGAAAATCCGCCTGGTCATCAGGTTGGCGAACTGCGTATCTTTGAAGTAAAGCTGGTTTAATTTATATTTACTGAGCATAAAATTATTCTCCTTTCTTATTCCAAATCATCATGTTTCCAAAATCCGGTTTGCAAAGTTAATTTTTTAAATCTCATTTTCTATCATCTTCTTTATAAAGTTTACTTGCTTATCTCTTATTATTTTGTAGATTTGTAACATTAAGTTTATCCTCGATTTTTTTATTCACATGAAAAAAGTAACATTATTAATGTGCGAATACTATAAGCTCCTTAGCTAGTATCCCCGACTCTATCATTTTATCATTATTTAATCAAAATATAGCCATAAAATCAATCACATTTGAAAACTTTTCCTATATTTGCAGTATAGTTAGTTGACATTTTATCAGAACAACCTTTTTAAAAACATACTATTATGAACATCCAGAAAATCATGTCCTCTTTGGAGGCAAAACATCCCGGTGAGTCTGAATATCTTCAAGCAGTGAAGGAAGTACTTCTTTCTATCGAAGACATCTACAATCAACATCCTGAATTTGAAAAAGCCAAAATCATCGAAAGATTGGTAGAACCAGACCGTATTTTTACTTTCCGTGTCACTTGGGTAGACGATAAAGGAGAAGTTCAAACAAATCTCGGCTATCGCGTACAATTCAACAATGCGATTGGTCCGTACAAAGGTGGTATTCGTTTCCATGCTTCGGTCAATCTTTCCATCCTTAAATTCCTCGGATTCGAACAGACGTTCAAAAACGCGCTGACTACCCTGCCTATGGGCGGAGGTAAAGGTGGTTCGGACTTCTCTCCACGTGGAAAGAGCGATGCTGAAATTATGCGTTTCTGCCAGGCATTTATGTTGGAATTGTGGCGCCATTTAGGTCCGGATATGGATGTGCCTGCCGGTGACATTGGCGTGGGCGGACGTGAAGTAGGTTATATGTTCGGTATGTACAAAAAGCTGACCCGCGAATTTACCGGAACATTTACCGGTAAAGGACTGGAATTTGGCGGTTCGCTGATTCGTCCCGAAGCTACCGGTTTCGGTGGTTTATATTTTGTCAATCAAATGTTGCAGACAAAAGGAATTGATATTAAAGGTAAGACCGTTGCCATCTCCGGTTTTGGTAATGTAGCCTGGGGAGCAGCTACGAAAGCTACCGAGTTGGGTGCAAAAGTTATCACAATCTCGGGCCCGGATGGATACATCTACGACCCGGACGGAATCAGCGGCGAAAAGATAGACTATATGCTCGAGTTGCGTTCTTCGGGTAATGACATTGTAGCTCCTTACGCTGAACAATATCCGAATGCTACATTCGTAGAAGGCAAACGCCCGTGGGAAGTAAAAGCAGACATTGCACTTCCATGCGCAACTCAAAACGAATTAAATGGAGAAGATGCACAAAATCTCATAAAAAATGACGTACTTTGTGTCGGAGAAATTTCTAACATGGGATGTACTCCCGAAGCAATCGATTTATTTATCGAACATAAAACGATGTATGCTCCGGGTAAGGCAGTCAATGCCGGCGGTGTTGCCACTTCCGGCCTGGAAATGTCTCAAAACGCAATGCACCTGAGCTGGAGCGCTGCCGAAGTAGATGAAAAGCTTCATGCGATCATGCACGGCATCCATGCCCAATGCGTGAAATACGGCACAGAACCCGACGGATATATTAATTATGTGAAGGGTGCTAATATTGCCGGATTTATGAAAGTAGCTCACGCAATGATGGGACAAGGCGTTATTTAAAAAGACTTTGTTTAGTTGTATTTGTATTTGTGGTTTTGCGCTACTCGCCTCCTGTGACAGGACGCGGGTAGTGCTATTTTTTTGAGATTAACATTATTTTCAATGGAATTAATTATCTTTGTGGCATAATAAGGTAAATAATAGATTATGAATTTGTTGTTCACAGTAAACAACTCACAATTAATGATTTACTATTAGCAATTGTGTAATTATTAATCATGTAACAAATATAAAATGCTACAACCCGAATTAAAACTTCGCCGCGATAAGATTCGCAGTCTGATGGCGTTACAGGGCATTGACGCCGCACTTATTACTTGTAATGCTAATTTAATTTACACGTATGGTTGCGTAGTCAGTGGTTATCTCTATCTCCCACTACACTCACCTGCTTTACTGTTTTTTAAACGTCCCAACAATATCACAGGAGAACATTCATTCTCAATCCGCAAACCAGAACAAATTGTAGATTTGCTAAAAGAAAAAGGATTGCCCATGCCTGCCAAGTTAATGTTGGAAGGTGACGAACTCCCTTACTCGGAATATTGCCGGTTGGCAAGCTTGTTTCCTGAAACGGAAGTAGTCAACGGCACTCCGTTAATCCGCCAGGCACGTAGTGTAAAAACTGCCATTGAAATTGAAATGTTCCGTCGTTCGGGCATTGCTCACGCCAAAGCCTACGAACAAATCCCCAGCGTATACCGCCCCGGCATGACGGACATCGAATTTTCTATCGAAATCGAACGTCTGATGCGTCTGCAAGGCAATTTGGGAATCTTCCGCGTTTTCGGACGTAGCATGGAAATCTTCATGGGTAGCGTGCTGACCGGAGACAATGCCGGATACCCCTCTCCATACGACTTTGCTTTAGGTGGCCAAGGCCTCGACCCTGCCCTGCCGGGAGGGGCGAATAAAACCCCACTGAAAGAAGGCCAGAGTGTAATGATTGACTTAGGCGGCAACTTCAATGGATACATGGGTGACATGAGCCGTGTATTCTCTATTGGGAAATTACCGGAGGAAGCGTATGCTGCTCATCAGGTCTGCCTGGATATTCAGGAAAAAATCGCTTCTATCGCCAAGCCGGGTATTCCTTGCGAAACCCTTTACAACACTGCCATAGAAATGGTGACTGCTGCCGGATTTGCAGATAAATTTATGGGCACGCAACAGCAGGCCAAATTTATCGGTCACGGTATCGGACTCGAAATCAACGAGGCACCCGTGTTAGCTCCCCGCATGAAACAAGAACTGGAACCGGGAATGGTCTTTGCTCTTGAGCCTAAAATCGTTCTTCCGGGTATAGGTCCGGTAGGAATAGAAAACTCTTGGGTAGTAACGAACGAAAGAATAGAAAAACTGACGAACTGTAACGAAGAAATTATTGAATTGAAATAGTTTATATTCAAAAAATATGCTGACAAATCCGGGATATATCAATTAATGCCAAAAAACAACTTCCGGGGTATTAATATAAAGCAACTTTACTCTCTATTTTTTTAAAGAATGAGAATAAAGTTGCTTTCAATGATTAAATATACTATATTAGCGTCTTAAAAACACATGGACAATAAAAAATTAAACACCTTAATCAATATAAATTTAATAAAACAATGAAACAACCTTTGCTTTTTACCCTTTTATCTTCTGCTGCCTGTGTGGCCACAGCCGCAGACAAAGCCCCCAAACAAACCACCCCCGAAAAAGCAAAAACACCCAACGTTGTGTTTATCTATGCCGACGATCTCGGTTATGGAGATTTGGAATGTTACGGAGCTAAAAACGTACAAACTCCCAATGTCAACAGATTAGCAAAATCAGGTATTCGCTTCACTAATGCCCACGCCACCGCTGCAACCAGTACCCCTTCCCGTTATTCCATGCTGACAGGAGAATATGCTTGGCGCAAAAAAGGAACAGACGTAGCTGCCGGAAATGCCGGCATGATTATCCGTCCCGAACAATATACCATGGCGGATATGTTCAAAAGTACCGGTTATGCTACCGGAGCTATCGGAAAATGGCACTTGGGATTAGGAGACAAAGCCGGTACACAAGATTGGAACGCTCCACTGCCATGTGCATTGGGAGACTTAGGATTTGACTACCATTACATTATGGCAGCTACCGCTGACCGTGTACCTTGCGTATACATTGAAAACGGGAAAGTAGCCAACTACGATCCTAGTGCACCTATCGAAGTAAGCTATCAAAGAAATTTTGAAGGTGAACCTACCGGAAAGAGCAATCCGGAAATGCTTTATAACCTGAAACCTAGTCACGGACACGATATGTCTATCGTCAATGGCATTTCCCGCATCGGCTTTATGAAAGGTGGAGGTAAAGCTCTTTGGAAAGACGAAAACATTGCTGACTCTCTGACAACACATGCCATTCAGTTTATTGAAGAAAATAAGGATAAACCTTTCTTCCTTTATTTTGCAACAAATGATGTACACGTTCCTCGTTTCCCCCATGACCGTTTTAGAGGAAAGAACCCAATGGGACTGAGAGGTGACGCCATTGTACAATTCGACTATTGTGTCGGTGAAATTCTGAATACACTTGAAAAACTAGGCTTGAGAGAAAACACATTAATTATTCTTTCAAGTGACAACGGCCCGGTAGTTGACGACGGATATGATGATAAGGCGGAAGAACTCCTTAACGGACACAGCCCTGCAGGACCATTAAGAGGTAATAAATATAGTGCATTTGAAGGAGGGACCCGTATCCCGGCTATCTTAAGCTGGCCGAAAGAAGTGAAAAAAGGTAAAACATCGGATTTGTTGGTTTCTCAGGTCGATTGGTTAGCTTCACTGGCTTCTCTGACCGGAGCTGTTATGCCCAAAGGCACTGCACCTGATAGTTACAACTTCCTGGGAAGCTGGCTAGGCAAAGAAAAGAAAGACCGTCCGTGGGTAATCGAACAAGCTTCCAATCATACACTATCTGTCCGCACAAAAGATTGGAAATATATCGAACCGAATGGGGGACCGAAAATGATCCAGTGGGGACCGAAAATCGAAACCGGTAACTCAAAAGAACCGCAACTGTATAAAATGGAAGAAGTGAAAGAAGTAACTAATTATGCTTCTCAAATGCCAGAAAAAGTGGCAGAGCTACAAACTATCCTTCAGGGTGTACGCGAAGGAAAAGACCTTATCGGCAAATAATTTAAACAACCCATACAACATTTAATTACGTAACATTATGAATTACAAATCTATATCATTAATAAGCGGCACATTACTCCTTTCCACTCTCTCCGCCAACGGACAGAAAAAGGATTCCAAACCCAACATTATATTTATCCTCTGTGACGACATGGGATATGGCGACTTAGGATGCTACGGCCAGCCATTCATACGCACTCCCCATATAGACGCTATGGCAAGCGAAGGAATGCGCTTCACACAAGCGTATGCAGGCAGCCCGGTCAGCGCACCTTCCAGAGCTTCATTTATGACAGGACAACATACAGGTCACTGTGAAGTACGCGGAAACAAAGAGTATTGGGGAAATTCACCCATTATCATGTACGGAAACAACAAAGAATATTCGGTAGTGGGACAACATCCTTATGATCCGGATCACGTTATCCTACCGGAAATTATGAAAGACAACGGATATACCACCGGTATGTTCGGTAAATGGGCCGGAGGTTACGAAGGATCTTGCTCTACTCCGGACAAACGCGGCATAGATGAATATTATGGTTACATTTGCCAATTCCAAGCTCACCTCTACTACCCTAATTTCTTAAACCGATATAGTAAAGCTCTGGGCGATACAGGAGTAGTACGTATAGTAATGGACGAAAACATCAAATACCCGATGTACGGTCCTGAATATCAGAAACGCTCGCAATATTCTGCCGACATGATTCACGAGAAAGCAATGGAATGGCTGGACCAACAGGATACCAAACAGCCTTTCTTCGGCATATTTACCTACACTTTGCCTCACGCAGAACTGGTACAACCGGAAGATTCGATCTTAAACGAGTATAAAGCAAAATTCGATCCGGATAAGGTTTACAAAGGAAGCGAAGGTTCAAGATACAATGCTATCACCCATACACACGCTCAATTTGCCGCCATGATTACCCGCCTGGACTATTATGTAGGGGAAGTTTTGAAGAAATTGAAAGAAAAAGGATTGGATGAAAACACATTAGTTATCTTCTCCAGCGACAACGGGCCTCACGAAGAAGGAGGAGCCGACCCTACTTTCTTCGGTAGAGACGGAAAATTGCGCGGACTGAAACGCCAATGCCACGAGGGAGGAATCCGCATTCCATTCATTGCCCGTTGGCCGGGACACGTACCGGCAGGCAAAGTCAATGACCACATCTGCGCTTTCTATGATTTAATGCCTACTTTCTGTGATGTGGCCGGCATCAAAAATTATGAAAAGAAATACCGTAATAAAGAAAAAGAAGTTGACTATTTCGACGGAATTTCTTTCGCACCGACCTTGCTTGGCAAGAAAAAACAGAAACAACACGACTTCCTGTATTGGGAATTTAACGAAACCAACCAGATAGCAGTGCGCATGGATGATTGGAAATTAATCGTTAAAAAAGGAAAGCCGTTCCTATATAACCTAAAGACAGATATTCACGAAGACAACGATGTAGCACTCCAACATCCGGATATCGTAGAAAAGTTGAAAAAAGTTATATTTGAACAACGCATACCTAACCCATATTTTTCTGTGACACTGCCTAAGCAGTAACCGGATCAACAAAACAAGAAAACAGTGAACACTGTATGGAGTAGATTCATTAAGTGTTCACTGTTTTCTTGTTTATACAGATTTAGACTTATACAAATAGTAAAAACAACCGCCAATTAGTCAAGTGGTTTCAATCCCATTTTCGCAGCTCTTTCCAACATAAAGGCATGAGCGGCCTCATATTCATTCGGGATAACTCCATCCAATATAGCATCTTTAATCGCACTTTTCAAAGCCCCGACTTCACGGCAAGGCTGCAAACCGAAGGTTTCCATGATTTCCTCCCCACTTACCGGAGGCTGAAAATTACGAATCCGGTCTTTCTCCTCCAAGTCTTTCAATTTCTGACGAACCAACTGGAAATTATTCAAGAAACGTTGCTTACGCTCCATATTCTTTGAAGTAATATCCGCTTCACACAAAGTCATCAAATCATCAATATCATCTCCCGCCTCAAAAAGCAGACGACGAACAGCCGAATCTGTCACCACGTCATCCGCAATCACGATTGGTCTCATGTGCAGACTAACCATTTTCTGTACATACTTCATCTTCTCATTCATCGGCAACTTCATCTTACGGAAAATATTCGGAACCATTTTTTCACCGATGAAATTATGGTTATGGAACGTCCAGCCAGCTTTTGGTTCCCAACGTTTAGTGGCAGGTTTGGCAATATCATGCAACAAGGCAGCCCAACGCAGCCAAAGATTATCCGTTTTCTTGCTGATATTATCAAGTACTTCCAACGTATGATAAAAGTTATCCTTATGCGAACGTCCATTCCGTGTTTCTACCCCCTGCAAAGCAGCCAGTTCGGGAAAGATTAACGACAACAACCCACTACGCTCCAAGTCAATAAAGCCCTTTGAAGGAACAGGCGAAAGAATTATCTTATTCAATTCATCTGCAATACGCTCACGGGATATGATGTTGATCCGTTCCCTATTACGGCAAAGCGATTCAAAAGTGTCATCATCAATGTAAAAATTCAGTTGCGTAGCGAAACGGATACAGCGCATCATACGTAACGGATCATCACTAAACGTAATATCCGGATCAAGAGGAGTACGAATCGTCTTCTCCTTCATATCTTCCATACCGCCGAACGGATCTACCAGTTCCCCAAAACGTGCTTTATTCAGGCAAACGGCAAGAGCATTAATCGTAAAATCACGACGGTTCTGATCATCTTCCAGTGTTCCGTCTTCCACGATAGGTTTTCGTGAATCCCGATGATATGACTCTTTGCGAGCTCCTACAAATTCTACTTCCGTGCCTTTATATTTTACTTGTGCCGTTCCGAAATTCTTGAAAACAGAGACATGAGCACCACGTCCCAGACGTTTTCCAAGTGCTTCTGCCATAGCAATTCCACTGCCTACAACTACTACATCTATATCTTTAGAGGGACGTTGCAGAAAAATATCGCGAACGTAACCACCTACCACATAGCACTCTAAGCCCAGTGCATCGGCAGTTTCGGCTATTTGTCCGAAGATTGGTTCGCTGAAATGCTGCTTCAATTCCTCTTGAGTCAACTCTATCATTCCTTTTAGTTATAAGTTTTGAGGGGGCAAAATTACAAAAATAAGGGATATATTTGTATTTTTGTCGCTAATAAAGTAAACGAAGGATGATGAACAATAAAATATATACAGTATGATAAAAAAACTGATTTACCTCTTTTGCGGCACATTAGTGCTGACAGCTTGCGGAAATAGCATTGAAAAAAAAGCGAACGAGAAACTGGTGATTGCTAAAGCCGCTTATGAACGTGGCGACTACGAAGAAGCAAAGTCTCAAATCGACAGTATCAAAATTTTGTATCCGAAAGCATTCGAAGCGCGTAAAGCCGGTCAGGAACTAATGCTGGATGTTGAGACGAAAGCACAACAAAAAACACTTGCGTATCTGGACAGTGCCCTGCAAGTAAAACAACAGGAATTTGATGCAATCAAAGACAAATTCACGCTGGAGAAAGATGCGGAGTACCAGCAAATAGGAAATTATCTGTGGCCTACCCAAACCGTTGAAAAGAATCTGCACCGTTCATATCTACGCTTTCAGGTAAATGAACAAGGTATCATGAGTATGACTTCTATTTATTGTGGCAGTAATAACATTCATCACGTCGGTGTCAAAGTAATTGCTCCTGACGGCAGTTTTGCAGAAACTCCTACATCCAAGGACAGTTATGAGACAGTCGATATGAACGAAAAGATAGAAAAAGCGGACTATAAACTCGGAGAAGACGGAAGCGTAATCGAATTTCTGAATCTCAATAAAGACAAGAATATCCGGGTTGAATATCTCGGCGACCGTATTTACAAAACGACCATGAGCCCCACTGACCGTCAGGCAGCAGCAAATATCTACCAATTATCACAGATCCTTTCGGCAATGCAGCAAATCAAGAAAGAACAGGAAGCTGCGAATCTGAAAATCGAGTTCATCAATAAAAAGAAAGAACGGAAAGCACAGGAAACTGCAACAGAGCAATAGTCAACAGCCTATCATAAACTGTAATTCTAAAATAAGGAGGAGCCGGAGGATAATAAAAATCTCCGGCTCCTCCTTATTTCATTTTTAAGAACACATACTTAAAAATACCAGGCAAATCACTTCATTATATGTTTGCCGTAATTCCACCCTTTGAGATCATACAATACGGCATCCTTACGAATCCGTTCCTTAAAACTTACATAATCCCTTTTCTCCTGTGGAGTCCATCCGGCTTCCGCAACAGCCGCAAGACGAGGTAACATCAGATATTCAAGTACAGAAGAATCAACCACCCATTCAGTCCAAAAGTTAGCCTGCACACCGCTATAATAAGGTTGCAAGTCCGCCTCCACTCCCTTCATCGGCTGATAATTATAAACGGCTTCCACCGTCTCGGTACCATGTCCCTGCGACATAGGTTCCGTAGGGAGATCAGATTGCCTCCTGTTTATATAATAAGGAATTTGTGGGCTTAAAATTGTACTCATACCTTGTTTTGCTGCATTTTGAGCCGCAGCATCAGCCCCTATCCATGCCATAATGGTGATGTCATTACCTAGGAGCGCAGTATTTCCGTGGAGTACTTCATTCCAAAACACCAGTCGTCGTTGTTGGTTGGCAGGTTTCGTGGCCATATAATCTTTTAGTTGTTTATAGAAATAAATCTGTAAATCTCTAAAATTAGTAGAGCCCATTTCTTTTAGTAAGGACTGACACTCTTCGTTTTTCTGCCATTTATTAGTAGGACATTCATCACCGCCCAAGTGAATATAACGGAATGGAAACAGGTCGATAAGTTCATCAATTACATCCCTGGCAAATTGCATGGCTTGAGGATTAGCTACATTGATAACATCCGTCGAAATGCCTTGCCGTAGCCACACCTCATGCATATTTTCAGGATCACAAGCCAGAAACTCCGGATAAGCGGCAACAGCAGCCTGGGAATGTCCGGGGATATCTATTTCAGGAATAATCTCCACAAATTTAGTTTTGGCGTAAGCTACAATTTCTTTGATGTCATTCTGGGTATAAAATCCTCCATAACGCTGCCCGTCCGTTTTCACATCGCCATACGCCAAAACTTTGCTATTCCGCCAAGCACCTACTTCCGTCAACTTGGGATACTTCTTTATTTCTATTCTCCAGCCCTGATCTTCAGTCAAATGCCAATGAAAACGATTCATTTTATAAGTAGACATGATATCAATCACCCGTTTTACCTCATCTTTTCCGAAAAAGTGCCTGCCCTCGTCCAGCATAAAGCCCCTCCATTCGAAACGGGGAACATCTTCTATTTCTACGGTCGGAATACTCCACTCCTGCCGGCCGCCTACTGCCACCCCTGCCATTACATGACGGGAGATTAACTGCTTCAATGTTTGAAGTGCATAATAAAACCCGGCAGGGCGCGCAGCTTCAATACGAATCTGTTTTGGCGAAACATCCAACTTATAAGCCTCCGGTGCAAGCGTTTGATTCACACTTAAAACGATTCCAGCCTTAGCCTCACTATGCACAGACGTAACTTTTATGCCCGTAGCCTTTTGGAAATCATCTTTAAATGAATCGAAAACAAGAGTAACGCTATCACCCCGATAAGAAGCGATACAGACTTTGAGCTGCTTACCGAATTTAAAACTTTCATTTTTCACGATCAAATGAGCCGGTTGCGGAATGATAGCTATTTCTTGTGCCATCAAGACTCCAAATCCGCTTACTATCACCCATAATAAAGATAAAAGATACTTGTTTTTCATATTAGAATTATTTTATTTCACCCTTCTGTTCAACTGATTATTAGCCTTTTCCTGTTTCGACTTCCCGACTCTTTTTCCCGAAGTTTTTTTCTTTCCGACTCCGGGTTTTGCCTTTCCGGCAAAGGGATTATTACTTTTTTTGATTACCATACTCTTCTCGGTATTTCTACTAATTTACTCCCCTTCGTAATACTCTCCCAAGTACCAACGGGCCACAAAATCCCAATTCTCGTGAAGCAGAGCCTTTCCATTCTCAAACGGGAACTGGGCCTCCGGCAATAAGTCATGTTCCATAGCATATTTCAACAAATCGAATGGACACAAGCCTTCTTCACAAAACAGTTCGTACGCTTCCTCCTCCGCTTCTTCAGCACTATAAAGCGGATTATGCTTATCTGCAAAATAAGAAGCAACATCCGGCCCTATCAACAGACCTTTCGGATTGGCATATAACACAAAGTTATCAAACTCCTTCAAATCAGGTAAAAGAGAATCCTCTTCGTCCTCCCATTTCAGTGCTTGCACAAAAAAGACTTTCAATGCCTCATAAGAATCAAAGAACATTAATGCCTCTCCCTTGCTTGCCTCCAAAAAGCGTTCGACATTCGTAGGTAACTTTTCACCGGGTACGGCAGTAGGCAACGGCTCCCGTTTTCTCTGCATCAATTCCGTTTCCATTATCCAGTCCACAGCCAGATTCTCACTGATAAGAGCCTCTTCAAAAACAACATCCAAACGGTTATAGATTACATCCGCAAACTTCAACAAATCTTCATCCAACGGATTTTCCACTCCATCGAAAGAGTCACCTACCGGAGAATTGACAGCCCACAAAAGAAAAGCGACATCCTCACGATTTATCTCGTCAGGCAGATATTCGTCCGTCAACGAATAAAAAGGAAGGTAACGTCCGTAACTTTTCTGATGCCAACGGATAAATTGTCTCCAGTTTCCCCCGTCAGCCACACAGTCTTCCAAATACAAAGCTAGTATTAAAGCAACCTGCTGTTGATCTTCCTCCGCAGTCCCCCAGTATAAACTAGATTCTGCCACCAAAGGCAGTAATTCATTGACAAAATCAAGATACCACTGGTCCGTAGCTACCACCTTTACACGACGATGAGCCTCCAGCCATGTTTTCATATAAATTTTCCGTTGCTTCATAATCTCTTCAAAGCCAGTTTAATCACCTTTTCTACCGGGGCTTCCGGTTCTTCCTTTAAAACAGCCAGAACAACCTTCTGCGAAGGTGCGGCAGCAAAACCCAACATTGTCAACGCAGCCACCGCTTCTTCCTGCACTTCGGCATTGGCAGACTGCAACAACATTCCGGCGGATGTTGTTCCGCCTACGGCAGCCATTCCTACCGTCTTTATCTTATCTTTCAGTTCGACAATGAGACGCTGTGCAGTTTTCAGCCCGATACCTTTCACCGTCTTCAGGAGATTCGCGTTTTCAGCACTGATTACACTGACCAACTCTGATGGAGAAAGAGCAGAAAGAATCATTCGTGCCGTATTTCCTCCAATCCCCGACACAGAAATCAATAATAGAAAAATCTCCCGTTCCTGTTTGTCGGCAAATCCGTAAAGCACGTAAGCGTCTTCACGGATAGCTTCATAAATAAATAATTTACAAGTTTTCTTCCCCTGAATAGCCGAATAGGTATTCAGAGATATATTGGCGGCATACCCCACCCCATTACAGTCTATCACTGCGGTTGCCGGACTGAGTTCGGCAAGCTCGCCTCTAACATATTCTATCATAATGGGAACAAAGATAAAACAATTTCACCACAGAGGACATAGAGGACACAGAGTTTTTTCAATGAGATGATAGCACACTAATTAAAGAATTACGTTATTTCTGTTCATCTAGTTTGACGTTCGCAACAAATATATTCATTACTAGTGAAAAAATTAAAAATAATTAAGCTAACGAACCAAAGCTACTAGTAAAATGTTTATTTTTGCAAGCAAAAGAAAGAAATTTGTTCACTAAAACCAATAAAAGGATGAAAAAAGTAAGAGCTGCCATCGTTGGTTATGGCAACATTGGTCATTATGTACTTGAGGCGCTTCAAGCCGCACCAGATTTCGAAATAGCCGGAGTAGTTCGTCGTGCAGGAGCCGAGAATAAACCGGAAGAGTTGGCAAATTATGCAGTTGTAAAGGATATAAAAGAGTTGGAAGACGTAGAAGTTGCCATCCTTTGTACTCCGACCCGCAGCGTTGAGAAATATGCAAAAGAATATCTGGCTATGGGAATCAACACCGTAGACAGCTTCGACATCCACACCGGTATCGTTGACTTACGACGCACACTGGATGCTACGGCTAAAGAACACAAAGCCGTATCTATCATCTCCGCAGGCTGGGACCCGGGAAGCGACTCTATCGTACGCACTATGCTCGAAGCCATTGCTCCGAAAGGGATCACTTATACCAACTTCGGTCCGGGAATGAGTATGGGACATACAGTAGCCGTGAAAGCCATTGACGGAGTGAAAGCCGCCCTGTCTATGACTATCCCTACGGGTACGGGAATCCACCGTCGCATGGTATATATCGAGCTGAAAGACGGATACAAATTTGAAGAAGTATCCGCAGCTATCAAAGCAGATCCTTATTTCGTGAATGACGAAACACACGTGAAACAGGTTCCGAGCGTGGACGCCCTTCTCGACATGGGACACGGAGTAAACCTCACCCGCAAAGGCGTATCGGGCAAAACCCAGAATCAGCTATTTGAATTTAATATGCGCATCAACAACCCTGCACTGACTGCACAAGTACTGGTATGCGTAGCACGTGCTTCCATGAAGCAGCAACCGGGTTGCTACACAATGGTGGAAATTCCGGTGATCGACCTCCTTCCGGGTGACCGCGAAGAATGGATCGGACATCTGGTATAAAACATGATCCGCATAACAGATAAAAAAAATAGAGAAAGATTAACAGTCTTTCTCTATTTTTTTTATCTTTGTCCGAATACTAAAAACACGCACAAGATTATGAAAAAGCTATTCATTCTATTTACACTCCTGTTACAGCTTTTGTCACCCATTTACCCGCAACAAGCCGCAACAGTAATCACTCCCAGTCTGAAATACGGTAAACCCTCCAAAGAAGAACTCTTGTTCACCACTTATACTCCGGATACTACTGCCACAGCCCTCTATCTGTTCCACCAGGGGCAGAGCAACTTTACCTACCACGATGGTTTTCAACTGATAACAGAACACTGGATACGCATAAAAATCCTGAAGCCACAGGGAACGGCATACGCCGATGTTTCTGTCCCGTTTTATGCCCCTACGGATAAAGAGGAAGGAGAAGAAAGGGCCAGCGAAGTAGAAGGTTGCTCTTATAACATGGAAAACGGGAAATGTGTAAAAACACCTATGAAACGCGAATCCATATCTTTCGAACGGATTGACAATCGATACAAAATTCTTAAATTCTCCCTACCCGCTGTCAAGGAGGGGACTATTATCGAATATCACTACAAGCTCTACTCCGACTACTTCATCCACATAGATAACTGGATGATGCAAGAAGAACTGCCCATGCTATACAACCAATACAAAATCACAATTCCCAATGTATTCATCTACAACATCGAACTTCGGGGAAAAGACTACATACAAATGAAACAAAAAGAATCTGCCCTTCACGCAACGGCACGTGAAGGTGGAACGGCAGGAATCAACAAAGATTTCACTATCCTGGCACAAGAAACGACATTCATTTCTCAGAACCTCCCAGCTATCCGTCAGGACGAACCCTATTGCTGGTGTCCGGAAGATTATAAAGTACAAATAAGTTTTGACCTACAAGGTACCAACTTCCCCGGCAAAGAATACGAACCATATAGCCAGAAATGGGAAGATGTAGATAAACAACTGATTAAGCCGGAGAATACACAATTCGGCGTGTTCCTCTCTTTCATCAACCCGTTCCGCCCGGAGACCAAAGAGATTTTTACCAGCAAAATGAATTTTGAGGAAAGAATCATCCACTCATTCCGTCTGCTAAAAAAGAAACTGGCTTGGAACGGAAGATATAATCTTTATAGCAAAGACCTCGAAAAAGTAATTCAAAAAGGAAGCGGCAGCAATGCTGATCTGAATTTTATCCTAATCAGCATCCTTAAAGACTTCGGGCTGAAAGCCTACCCTGTTGTTTTAAGCCGCCGTTCAGCAGGAATGTTGCCTCATAATTTCCCGTCTCTGCAAAAGCTTAATACCTTCGTTATCGCCGTTTACGATACGGACAAAGAAAAATACGTCTTTTTGGACAGTTCAATGGATATTCCTTCTCTTAACATTCTGCCGCCCGACTTGTCTGTTAACCAAGCACGCATACTTTCGCCAACAGAAAAGGAGGAGAACAAATGGGTAGACTTAATGATGCTCACAGAAAACACAAGCTTTATGAACATTAAAGCTAAATTAGAAGGTAACCTAATTAAAGGACACCGCAGTACAGTCTTGCACGGACAGGAAGCGGTGGAATACCAGAAAAAGAGACAACAAGAACAAGACAGTATCGTTCCAGACCCGACAACCGAAATTACCCCGAAAGACAGGCTAACCGTCACCAACCTAAAAGTGGAACATACGGAAAACGATCCGGGTACGATAAAAGAGGAACTCGACTTCACCATACAAACCGAACAGGTAGGTGATCACCTCTACATCAATCCGATGCTTTTCCCACAACTGGAGACCAATCCATTTATTCAGACCGACCGAGTGCTTCCTGTCGAATTTCCATATCCGTATAAATTCACATTATTATGCAAATTGGCCCTTCCCGAAGGCTATGAAGTGGAAGAACTACCCCAATCGCAATTTATCCGAGCAGAGGGGGATCATCTGCAATGCAGATATATGGTTCAAAAACAAGGGAATACGATCCTGGTCAGCTACAGATTCCACCTCAAAGAATATATATTCCTTCCTGAACATTATAAACAACTGCAAGATATGTGGACAAAAATCATTGAGAAGAATCACACGTTGATAGTACTCAAAAAAATATAAGAAAAATCATTCAATATTCTGATAATGAAAAAATCAGCAATGAAAATCATCGGATTATTATTCGGTCTCTACCCCGGTTCTATCATGTCTGTACAGGCACAAGACCTTTCAAAAGACGCCACTTCTATTATAACGGATTCGCGGACGGAAGTCCTCTGCAAATCAATGACGCAATCTATCGAAAAAGAAAGCCGCACAATTCTCATTCTTAACCGTAAAGGACTGAATGCTGCACACTTCGTCTGTGAATGCGATATGTTCCGTTCCTTACAGAAGTTCTCGGGAGAAATACTTAACGCATCCGGTCAAAGCGTCCGAAAGATAAAAAAATCGGAACTGCAAAAGAGCGAATATAGTTCCTCGTTAAGCACAGATGACTATGCCTATTATTACGAATGTAACTTCCCCTCTTTCCCCTTCACCGTAAAATATGAATGGGAAATAAAATGTAATAACGGGCTTATCGGCTACCAGTCCTTCCTTCCGCAAACAGACTTTCAGCAAGGAGTGGAACAAGCGACATACCGGATCGAATTGCCTGCCGGACAAGAATGCAGGTACCGCGAGCTAAACACTGGAGGAAAAAATATCCAAGTGACAAAGTCGACCGGTACGGACGGGCAGCAAGTGATTGAAGTCACCGCTTCGAAACTGCTGCCGATACAGAAAGAACCGTTCGGTCCCGATTTCGCAAAATTGTTTCCACGGATTTATTTCGCTCCTTCCGCTTTCAAATATGACAAATCGGAAGGGGACATGAGTACTTGGCAAAAATACGGAGAATGGCAATACAAACTACTCGACGGACGCGACGAACTCACCGAACCTTTCCGCAACAAGTTACACGGACTGACTGCTCACTGCTCTACCGACCGCGAAAAAGTAAAGGCAATTTATGACTATCTGGCAAAAACTACCCGCTACGTCAGTATACAGCTAGGTATCGGAGGATTGCAGCCTATCGCAGCATCCGATGTCTGCCGCACCGGATTTGGCGATTGTAAAGGACTTTCCAATTACACCCGTGCCATGCTGAAAGAAATAGGCATACCTTCTACTTATACGGTGATAAGCACTACCAACGAACGCCTGTTGCCTGATTTCTCCAGCGCCAACCAGATGAATCACGTCATTCTGCAAGTACCTCTCCCCAAGGACACTCTGTGGCTGGAATGTACCGATCCATCGCTTCCCTTCGGCTATATCCACCAAGGCATTGCCGGACATGACGCATTGCTTATCGAACCCGCCGGTGGCAGCATACATCGTCTGCCCACGTATCCCGATTCATTGAACACACAGCACATCATAGCTACTATCACCCTATCGCCTACGGCAGAAACACAAATAGAAGTGAACGAAATATCCCGATTATTCCAGTACGAAAATGAGGCAGGAATCGTTTATTTGGAACCTAACAAACAGAAAGACCACATCCGTTCGACCCTCAACCTCTCGCAAGCCGACATCCTTCGCCTGCAAATCAAAGAATGTAAGGAAGCGAATCCATCTATCACTTTCAGTTATACGGCAAGCAGCCAGCAATACGGTTACAAAACAGGAAACCGGCTGTTCATCCCGACTAACATATTTAAAAAAGGATTCAGTGTACCTCGTGCCATCAGCCGGAAATATCCTATCCATATTAACTACGGGTATTCGGACACTGATAGTATCTGCATCAAACTACCTGACGGATATATCGTGGAAGGACTTCCCAAACCAATCGATCTAAAAAGTAAATTCGGGAACTTTCATTCCAGTATCTATACAAAAGACAATAAGATATATATTGTTCATCAACTGTTTATGCGTAAAGGGGTATACAAGCCCGGCGAATATACCGCTTTCCTCGATTTCCGTAAACAAGTGGCGGAACAGTACAATGGAAAAATCATATTAAAAAAAGAATAAGATGACTACTTACAGAAAATAAAGTATCTTTGTAACTTCAACAAAGTACGTAAGAAACATTGAAAAATAAAAGATACAGCAACGGAGAAGAATGGGCAAACACGCTCAGTCACGGAGCAGGCATACTGCTTGGAGTTATCGCAGGTTACTTCCTGCTAGTGAAAGCAACCGAAAATGCCGAACCGCAATGGGCAGTGGCTTGTATTTCTGTTTATTTGACAGGAATGCTTTCATCCTATATCAGTTCTACGTGGTATCACGGTACGCGTCCGGGCAAAACGAAAGAGCTACTCCGCAAATTCGACCACGGAGCCATTTATCTTCACATAGCGGGCACATACACACCCTTCACATTACTCGTTTTGCGTCAGGCAGGCGGTTGGGGGTGGGGTATTTTCGCCTTCGTCTGGCTGTCGGCTATCGCCGGTTTCATTTTGAGTTTCAAAAAGCTGAAAGAACACAGTAATCTGGAAACGTGCTGTTATGTGGCCATGGGAGCCAGTATTTTGGTCGCTATGAAGCCTTTAATGGATCATCTGGCATTGCTGAATGCCACCCCGGCTTTCTGGTGGCTGATAGGAGGAGGCGTATCTTATATTACAGGTGCCGTATTCTATTCATTGCGCAAGCCTTATATGCACGCCACCTTTCATCTGTTCTGCTTGGGAGGAAGTATCGGGCACATCATAGCTATCTGGCTGATATTATAGAGGGAGACATAACGATTGTAGACATACAGACAAAAAAAAGGCTATCTATCCCAGACAGCCAATCTTTTTTGTTAACCTTAAATCTAATACTATGAAAAACACATTGCAAAGATACGGACTTTCTGCATATCTCCAAATTTTCAAGGCAAAGCAGGGCATCTTATAACATGGTTTAATAGAATACAGGCAACCGTTAACAATTAACGGAATTAAATTTAAAAATTAACTAAAAAGGCAGAAGACAGTTATTCGATTATCAAAAAGCAAGATTGAACCAAACATCCTCATCCGGTTGTTATACATATTTAAAATCATCGAGAATGTAAGATCATGAACCGGAAAAAATCATCTGATAAAGAATCTGCAATGGTCGGATTCAATTATCAACCGGGAAGCGAAAGAACGTATAGCATGCGAAATTGCGACCATGGCGAAAGATGGACCGGTTCTTACCGAAAACGGCAACTTTATCCCTGATACTCGTTTTCATTACATTGACTCTTCTTTGGAGGAACAAGTGAAGGCAATCACCGGAGCGATTGAGAGCGAGCTGTTCATCGGATATGATGTAGAAATAATAACGGCGGAATAAGACAAAGAAGATATTTTTTATTTTTGTACGGAACATAAGAAAATAATTTCGCACCTTTGCAGCCCAAATAAAGGAAAACACACCGAATCATGTCCGGTTTCGAGAAAAGAAACAGGCAAAAAGAGAACACTTCACGAGTTAAATTCAGAAAAAAGTTTTCCAAAACGGAAAAGTTTCTGTATCAGCAAGAAAGAAAAGTTTCCCGAAATTTAATGTTAAAAGGTAACCGGGATATTAGATTATCACTTATCTTTGTATCCGGTTTCGGAACTAAAAAGAGGTTTAGTCAATGAGGGAACGCTGTGCAAATCGGCGACAGTACCCGCTGCTGTAATTCTCTGTGAATCCGCACACTATGTCACTGCATCGGCTGATGTGGGAAGGCGTTGCGAGGGAGAGATAAGTCAGAAGACCTGCCGGAACAAATCAACCATATTATTAATGTCTAACACTTTCGGGAGTTAAAGTTATGAACTACGCGGAAATTTGTATCATCAAACGTGATGGTAAAAGAGAAGATTTCTCTATCAGCAAGATTAAGAATGCAATCAGCAAGGCATTCAGTGCGACAGGCATTCAGGATGAACAGCAATTAATTGCTGATATCACGATGAATGTAATCAGCCAGTTTGCCACCCCTACGATTACCGTAGAGGAAATCCAGGACTTAGTAGAAAAAGCATTGATGAAGGTACGGCCGGAGGTCGCCAAAAAGTACATCATCTACCGTGAATGGCGGAATACGGAACGAGACAAGAAAACCCAGATGAAGCACGTCATGGATGGTATTGTCGCTATCGACAAGAACGATGTAAACCTAAGCAACGCCAATATGAGCAGCCATACACCTGCCGGACAGATGATGACGTTTGCATCGGAAGTAACCAAAGATTATACTTATAAATACCTGTTGCCGAAGCGTTTTGCCGAAGCTCACCAACTGGGAGACATTCATATTCATGACTTGGATTATTATCCGACAAAAACGACGACTTGTATCCAATATGACATGGATGATTTGTTCGAACGCGGTTTCCGTACCAAAAACGGCAGTATCCGCACCCCACAAAGCATTCAAAGTTATGCAACTCTGGCTACGATCATCTTCCAGACAAACCAGAACGAGCAGCACGGCGGACAGGCAATTCCCGCCTTCGACTTTTTCATGGCAAAGGGTGTGGCCAAGTCATTCCGCAAGCATTTATCTTCTTTCATCAATTTCTATGTGGCCATGGAAAACGGTATACAGGCCGATGAAAAAGCGATCCGCACACTGATTAAAGAATATCTGCCGTCTATCCAATCCGGTGAACGGGAACGGGAAACGTTACGCATCGCCCTGATAGCCCTGCAAATCAATATTGACAAAGAGCACTTGGCACGCATCATAGAGAAGGCATACCAACAGACACGGAAAGATACGCATCAGGCAATGGAAGGATTTATACACAACCTGAACACGATGCATTCTCGTGGTGGTAACCAGGTGGTATTCAGCTCTATCAACTACGGCACGGATACTTCCGCTGAAGGCCGCATGGTGATTGAGGAGCTACTGAAGGCCACGATTGAAGGGTTGGGAACCCGTGGTGAAGTACCCGTATTCCCGATTCAGATCTTCAAAGTGAAAGACGGAGTTTCTTATTCGGAAAAGGACTATGAGAAGGCTATGAAAATGGAAAGCATCGAAGAGGCCATGAAAGCAACTTACGAAGCTCCTAATTTCGACCTGCTGCTGAAAGCCTGCCAGACGACATCGAAAGCTCTTTTTCCAAATTTCATGTTCCTCGATACTCCTTTCAACAAGAACGAAAAATGGAAAGCAGACGACCCGAAACGTTATATTTACGAGCTGGCAACAATGGGTTGCCGCACTCGTGTGTTTGAAAACGTAGCCGGAGAGAAATCGTCTTTAGGACGCGGCAACCTTTCATTCACAACACTAAATATGCCCCGACTGGCTATCGAAGCTCGTATCAAAGCTGAAAATCTGATAGAGGACGAACGCAACAAAGACGCTATCGAACAGAAAGCGAAGGAGATTTTCATGGAATCGGTACGTAACACGGCTACTTTAGTGGCCGACCAGCTTTACGAACGTTATCAATATCAGCGTACAGCCCTTGCACGCCAGTTCCCCTTTATGATGGGAAATGATGTATGGAAAGGCGGCGGCACACTGAACCCAAACGAACAGGTAGGTGACGTGCTGCGTAGCGGTACGCTGGGAATCGGATTCATCGGCGGGCACAACGCAATGGTTGCTCTCTACGGAGAAGGCCACGGGCATAGCCAAAAGGCATGGGACACATTGTACGAGGCCGTAACGGAAATGAACAAGGTAGCGGATGAATATAAAGCGAAATATAACCTGAACTATTCTGTACTGGCTACTCCCGCCGAAGGTCTTTCCGGACGTTTCACCAAAATGGACCGCCGGAAATTCGGTAAAATTCCGGGAGTAACGGACAGGGACTATTATGTCAACTCATTCCACGTAGACGTGAAAGAGCCTATCAGTATTGTTGAAAAAATCAAATGCGAAGCTCCTTTCCACGCTATTACCCGTGGCGGACACATCACATATGTGGAACTGGACGGAGAAGCACAGAAAAATGTACGTGCCATTGCCAAAATAGTAAAGGTGATGCACGACGAGGGTATCGGTTACGGCTCTATCAATCATCCGGTAGACACCTGCCATAACTGCGGCTACAAAGGGGTGATTTTCGACAAATGCCCCGTATGCCAGAGTGAAAGTATTCTCCGGATGCGCCGCATCACCGGCTACCTGACAGGTGACTTAAGTTCGTGGAACTCCGCTAAACGGGCGGAAGAAAAAGACCGCGTAAAACACTTGTAAAAATTGAGAGTTGAGAACTTTACTTATATTTTCATATCCTAATTTACAATGACAACTCTTGACTCTCAACTTTCAACTCTCCGCTTGTTAGGAACTTATCCGGAAACAATCGTTGACGGTGAAGGGATACGGTATTCCATTTATCTTGCCGGATGTTCCCATCACTGTCCCGGTTGTCATAACCCGGAAAGTTGGAATCCGAACGCAGGTGAAGAACTTACGGAAGAAAAGATACAATCGATTATCCGGGAAATCAAAGCGAATCCTTTACTGGATGGAGTCACTTTCTCCGGGGGGGATCCCTTGTTCTACCCGGAAGAATTTCTGGCGCTTGTCAAAAGAGTGAAAGAGGAAACAGGAATGAATATATGGTGTTACACAGGATATACGTATGAAGAAATCCGGGAACAACCCCGACTGAATGCGGTTCTTCCTTATATAAACGTATTGGTAGACGGACGTTTCGAACAGGATCTTTTCTCTCCTTATCTGGAATTTCGTGGAAGTAGTAATCAACGAATCCTAAAATTATCAGACCGTTTTCAACCATAAAAACAGACGGTTGCCGGCACTAAAGACAAAGTCTCCCCGGCATCCCGGACAGCACCACCGGCTGCACTAAAAAAACTTATTTTTTTAAGAAAACGAAAACACGTAAAGCGCTGTTTTGTTTACTTTTACAGAAAAAAGAAAATTCTACAAGAATAAGTTTTTATGATACAATCAGTAAAGCCTGCTCCAACGGACGAAACCGACGGACTACCAATGCCCAAACGTATCTGGGCGGTAATATCCGTCGGATTCGCTCTTTGTATGTCAGTATTGGACGTTAACATTATTAACATCGTACTCCCCACCCTTTCGCACGATTTCGGGACTTCACCCGCCGTGACTACCTGGATTATCAACGGTTACCAGTTGGCAATCGTTGTTTCTCTGTTGTCTTTTTCCGCTTTGGGGGAGATTATCGGTTATCGAAAAGTATATCTTTCGGGGATTGGGTTATTCTGTATCACTTCACTGATTTGCGCCCTGTCCGATTCATTCTGGACATTGACGATCGCCCGCATTTTTCAAGGATTCAGCGCTTCGGCTATTACAAGTGTGAACACGGCGCAGTTACGATATATTTATCCGAAAAGCCAGCTCGGACGCGGAATGGGAATTAATGCCATGGTAGTAGCGATCTCTGCCGCCGCAGGACCTTCCGTAGCCAGCGGGATTCTTTCCATTGCCAGTTGGCACTGGCTGTTCGCGATCAACGTACCCTTGGGAATTACGGCATTAGTGCTGGGTATGAAGCATTTACCGAGACAAGAAGAACGCACGAAACGAAAGTTCGATACGATCAGTGCCATAGCCAATGCTATTACTTTCGGATTACTGATTTACACGCTGGACGGATTCGCACATCACGAAAAAATGGATTTTCTTTTCATCCAATTAATTGTTCTCGTGGTGGTGGGTACTTATTACGTGCGCCGTCAACTCAGCCAAGCCACTCCGTTACTACCCTTGGACCTATTACGTATCCCTATTTTCCGACTGTCTATCCTGACCTCCATTTGTTCGTTTATCGCGCAAATGTCGGCAATGGTTTCTTTACCCTTTTTCCTGCAAAACACCTTGGGACACAGTGAAGTTATGACAGGACTCCTGCTAACCCCGTGGCCGTTGGCGACCCTCGTCACTGCTCCTTTGGCGGGATACCTGGTGGAACGGATTCATCCGGGAATATTAGGAAGCGTCGGTATGGTACTGTTTGCCGTGGGGCTTTTCTCCCTATCCGGCCTGACTGCCGAGTCCTCCGATATCAGCTTAATCCTACGGCTGATGCTATGTGGTGCAGGTTTCGGGCTTTTTCAGACACCGAACAACAGTACAATTATTTCTTCTGCTCCGACGAAACGTTCGGGAGGAGCAAGCGGAATGCTGGGTATGGCACGCCTGTTGGGACAGACATCGGGAACTACGCTCGTCGCATTACTTTTCAGTTTCGTTATTCCAAGTAAAAGCACGGCGGTCTGCCTGATAGTAGGAAGCATATTTGCAGTGGTAGCGGCAATCGTTAGTAGTTTGAGACTTTCGCAACCTTCTACATTAAAAAACAATTCATAAATTGAGGCCGGCACGATAGGTGGGCTACTACTGACCTTCTACCGGCCTCGCAGTAAAAAAATCAATATTCCGTTTCACGAATCACCTCTACCAGCCGGCGGAAATCCTCCGGATATACGTCACCGATGTTTCCGATACGGAAAGTGTCGGCTTTTGAGATTTTGCCCGGATAGATGACGAACCCTTTGCTTTTCAGTGCCAGATAGAAAGCCTTAAAGTCAAAATCCTTATGCGGGTAAAGGAAAGAAGTGATAATCGGTGACTGAATAGCGTCGTCGAGCAAAGTTTGGAAACCGAGAGAACGCATCCCTTCTACTAATATACGATGATTTTCGCAATAACGCTGGTAACGTGCTTCTACCCCTCCTTCTTCGAGAAGTTCGGCCAACGCCTGTTTGAAAGCGCGGACTACATGAGTAGGAGAAGTGAAGCGCCATTTTCCATGCCCTTTTTCCATAGTTTCCCATTGGTCGTAGATGTCCAGAGAAAGAGAGCGGGCCACCCCCTTGCAACGCATCAATTCCGAACGGCGGGCAATGATAAACCCGAATCCGGGTACGCCTTGAATACATTTGTTGGAACTGCTGATAAGAAAGTCAATTCCTAATTCATTTACATCCAACGGAATTCCTCCGAAGCTGCTCATGCAGTCAACAATCAGTTTCTTGCCATGCATTTTGACAATGTGGGACAACTCTTTGATAGGGTTCAAAATTCCCGTAGTCGTTTCACAATGTACAAAAGCCACATGAGTGACATCGGAATTATTGCTCAAATAGTCGTCTACATATTCCACAGATACCTGCTCTGTTTCTTCAAAAGCAAGCATATCATAATCGAGGTGATAATATTCGGCAATATTACCCATGCGGTCTCCGTAAGCGCCGTTGCTGCAAATCAGAAGTTTGTCTTTCGGAGTGATAGTGGCGCCAAGTACAGCTTCCACGCAATAGGTCCCGCTTCCCTGCAAAAGTACAGAAGTATAATCTTCAATATTCTTTGTGGCAATGCTCACCAGATCTTTGCGCAATTCCTGAACAATGCCGAGGTTATAATCTTCGTCCCATGTACACCAGTCAGTCATCATGGTTTCTTTTACTGTTTCAGACGTGGTCAGAGGACCGGGAGTTAATAATAAATATGGTTTCATAATGATACATTTTTTTACCAGCACAGTGCTGGAATAAAGTTTCTTTGCGATATATTGTTATAAAAAGTACAGAAGCGGTTACCGTTCCGCTTATCATCTGTCAGCGTTCATTCTTTCGATCAATGCAGGCAGTTCCTCCATGGAAAGAATCACATAAGAGGCACCTGCAGCAAACATACGTTCCTTCACATCAGCGATGCGAGCTTCAAGTTCGGCAGCCGGCATGGCCTTTGTTTCGGCCTCGGTGAGAGCCATTTCGTTACTTCCGAGAACAACTCCCACACTGCAAACCTTTGCGTTGACTCCCTCTTTGATGTCGGCAATCGTGTCCCCAACTTTTACTACGGCATCAAGACTGTCGACACCCAGCTTTATCAGGTTTTCAAAAATCATGTAAGGAGCCGGACGTCCGGCGGGAAGTAAGTTCGGAGTAGCACAGTAATCCACCCGATACCCTTTTGCCTGCGCAGCAGGAAGAACAACATTCATCATTTCGCGGGTATATCCGGTAGTAGAGCCGATTTTCAGACCTTCGGCACGCAGTTTCTCCAGTGTCGGAATCACGCCCGGAATAGGGTCTGTGTAATTTTCGAGCGAGGCAAACAGATGTTTTTCAAAAAGACGGTTCAATTCCACCACATCTTCCTCCGTCCAGGCACGCTGATAACGCGTAGCAAACTGTTCATTCACCTCGGGCATCGACAGCAACTCGCGAATATGCTGAATCTTTGGTAACCCCATTGGTTTGCGGGTCTGCGCCACATCTATAATCAGTCCTTTTTCGGCAAATGCTTCGATAAAAGCTGCCACCGGGGCAAAACATCCGTAATCGACGGCTGTACCGGCCCAATCCATAATTACACATTTAATCTTTTTCATTCTTGTTTCCTATATATAATTAATTTATTTATGATTTATCTTTTCAATAAGAAGATGCAAGGGAAGGAAGCGGACAAGAAGTTGCCTTTTCACGTATTTCCTTCCGCTTGCCTTTCCGGTAGCGCTGCATCAGGTAGAACAAGGAAACTGTAAACGCCGTACAGCAAACGATTCCCACCGTGCCCGCCATTGTATTGTAAAATTCGAGCCAGTCCAGATTCGGATTGAAACATTCTTTAAATACCAACACCAATACCGTTCCCGTATAGCCGATAGAATCAACCATTGCGATGAAGAAACCCACATTTCCCCTAATCCGGAAACAGGCTATAAAACGGTCGAAGAAAATTGTCTGAAAACTAAGATAGGAAAAGTAGAGGCAAAGGCTCTGAATAAACAACCACACCAACGGAGAAAGTTGCAAGCTATCGTAATTGAAAGCGACGAAACTGAGAGTTACCGCACCTGCAATGACCAGCGTCAGCAAGGTCGAAAGAACTTTGATATGACTTTTCACTAATGCAAGAGTGGCAAAAACAGCCAGAATAATCAACGTCACAACACCGTCTACTTTGGCAAATACCCAAGAGGAAAGACCGGCGGCATTCACATCTATAATCTTCACAAGAAAGTCTTCCTTGACATCTTGCAGGACAGTGAGAAAGAGATTGGCAAAGAAAAGTAACGTCAGCACAGGGGCAAAGTTGCGGAAAAGTTCCCAACGTTGTTGTCTGTCCAACGTGACACGCTCCACACGCAACGCTTTATCTTCGGCAGTCGGCTTGGGTAGGTGGTCGAGAATGTATCCCAACCCCGCCAACAGAGGCAGCGCTACCGCACCAATCAACGCAGGCATCCAAAACTCGCTGACATTCAAGATATCGACTACGAAAAGCCCGATCGACTTTGCCGTACCACTACTCACCGCAATACTCAGCCCGAAAAGGGAAGCGAGTAAGTCCGTCACCCGCCGGCCTTCGAGGAAGCTGAAGATAACGCCCCACATACAACCCAACGACAGCCCGTTGAAGAACAACGCCAGCACATTGAACGGACGAGGCAGACATCCGAAAAGAACTAAAGAGAGCTCGGCAACCCCAATGGAGACAAGAATGAATTTCAGGCGGCCCTCTCTCTTCAGTTCAGAAATAAGTTTGATTCCGATAAACTTGGATACCATGTACCCGAATATCTGAATGATGCTTGTTGCCACTTTATAATCCATGCCAAACAGTTCCATGCCGTCGAATGTAGCAGCGGTGAATGGCTTGCGAAGCGCATACACCAGTGAGTAAGACAACAGCGCCGCACCTCCCGCATAGAAGATAAAAAGTAAATCAGAAAGTTTTTTTTGAGCCGAAGGCGACAGTTTTTCTTTGAAATTCATATAGCGTCATTTTTTTGTTTCCGGTGCAAATGTAGGACACCGGGACGAGTGAAAAAATGAATTTCAATGAATCATATCGTATATTTTTCTTTTCGGACAGAGTGAAATATTAATGTAATATTCATGCAACAAAATCATAATACATTAGTCATTCCTTTGCAACGAAATTCAATTTGCAACCTCAAGAATCATGGATGAACTGACCGATATTTACAAAAGAATAGAATACCTGCGCAACAATGGCGTAAAGATGAAAGAAATTGCCGACCGTGTAGATATGGCACCAAGCGTATTGTCCGCCTTATACTCCAGCGTACTGCCTGCCTACATCGACCTGCTGAAAACCCGCACACCGGACGAGGCATTGGACGACGCGCTGGCACTAGTGAACAATGTGTCGAAAAAACGCTTATTAAATAATGTAAGCTCGATGAGAATACTACTGCAGGAAATGGAACCGGAACAACAGAATGAAGCGGACAGCGGTAACTCATTCATCAAGCTGCTGGAAAAGGAAATGAAAGAATCCGTACAAGATGTTTTCAATTACAGCGGCACTTATCTCAGTTACAGTCTCTCCTCCTCTACGGACAGCCTGAAAATCGAACCTTACATGATTTGCGCTTCCGAAAACAGTGAATATGTGAAAATGGGCATGATAAACGCTTATAAATCTGTTCATTGGGGAAGCGGAATTATCAGTAATCACCAAAACTCATACCTGATGTTCAACGAACGGGATCTGCCCCAGTTTGCTTTGGTCACCATTTACCTGCAACTGCCGCATTACGAATTTCCCACTATGCTGAAAGGGCTGTACCTTTGTCTGGACTATAACCACAACCCCATTGCCCGACGCATCGTATTAGTGAAACAATCGGACAGCACGGACATCCGGACTTTCTTGGAAATGGAGAGCAAACTGGTCCCGAAAGCGGAACTGACACCGGAACTGGAGGCATATTATAATTATACCTGCCGGGAAGGAGATTACATCAAAACGTGTACTGTTCCCTCCCCAAAACTGGACGAAACTGACTTGGAGCGGGAAAAGAAAATGTTAACGATTTAACAGTCATGACTGATTACAAACGGAAGAAAAAGAGGAAACGCCGTTTCTTGTATGCAGACCAGGGCATTTCTGCATGCAAGAACGGCGTTTTAACACAATGTTAAAACGCCGTTCTTGCATCACAGGAATCACGTATTCCATTTCATTGAATATCAACACAATGCAGCATACTCATGCGCTAACATCCACACCAAATACCGATCATCCCGTTTTAATGAGATTGCCAATCTGACAACTACCGTGTCAGAGTAGAGTTTAGAAGAAAAACCTCAAAATATCATTAAAGTTTGCCCAAATAAGCAGACCGAAAAGTAAAATCATACCGGTCATCTGGGCATACTCCATAAACTTGTCACTCGGTTTGCGGCGGGCTATCATCTCGTAAATAAGGAAAAGAACATGGCCACCGTCCAACGCAGGGATAGGCAGAATATTCATGAAAGCAAGGATGATAGACAGGAAAGCTGTCATGTACCAGAACTGGTGCCAGTCCCACGTAGCCGGGAAGATACTGCCGATCGTTCCGAAACCGCCCAACTGCTTCGCTCCTTCTTTAGAGAACAGGTATTTCATATTGCCCACATAGCCTTTCAGCGTTTTCACACCAAGAGAGACGCCTGCAGGGAAAGACTCCAGGAAGGCATATTGCTTTTTCACCATTGGAAGAAGGCGGTCGGTGACAAGGCAGGCGGTTACTCCCATTAGATAGGCAGAATCGACACGCATACTCAATGTATCCGTCACGCCGTCACGCACATAAGCCAAGGTGATGAAGCGAGGGTCTATGCTGTCTTTAAGGAGAGTCGCAGCATTCTTTTTGCGCTCCGCCATGGCTTGTTTGAAATCGGAGAAAGAAATCGGAGTTCCATTCAAGGCGATAATACTATCCCCCGGCTGGATACCGGCTTGCGCGGCAGGCGAGTTCACCATTACACTGTCTACGACATACGGGAAACGGAAAGAAGCGAAGCGGATACTGTCCGCCAACAGACGTTGCATCATATCATCGGGAATATAAACGGAAGCCTTTGCACCGTCACGCAACACACTGACTTCGCGTGCATCGGCAATCTGGCTCAACATATCACCGTCATAACGTTCGAAAGGAACACCGTCGGCAGAGAGCAACACGTCTCCGTCTTTGAAACCTACGGACTTGGCTGTTTCATTAAAATCCATACCGAGGGGAGCTTCCTGTACTTTTATATATTGGTCGCCCCACGCGAAAAGAATCATTGAGTAGATGAACAACGCCAACAGGAAATTGAACAACACACCGCCCACCATGATCAGCAGACGTTGCCAGGCCGGCTTGGAACGGAACTCCCACGGCTGTTCGGGTTGTTTCATCTGTTCGGTATCCATTGATTCGTCAATCATACCGGCTATCTTGACATAGCCACCCAACGGCAACCACCCGACAGCATATTCTGTTTCGCTTTTCTTTGGTTTGAACTTGAACAAAGTAAACCAAGGGTCGAAGAATAAGCAGAATTTTTCCACCCGCACTTTGAACAAACGGGCAAATAAGAAATGCCCGCCTTCATGAATAATGACGAGCAACGAAAGGCTCATTATCAATTGCAGGGCACGAATCAAAAATGTTTCCATGTTTATTATTTACAAATTACTAATTACAAATTATTTCTGAGGATTTTGCCGGCGCACAAGCTCGGAAGCGATTCTTCTTGCTTCTTCGTCGGTCGCTACATAGTCCTCATAACTCGGATTCGCCACGAAAGCGGCTTGCTCCATTGTTTTCTCTATCACATCACTCATGCCGAGAAAGCTGATGCCGTCTTTCAGGAAAGAGGCGACCACCACCTCGTTGGCGGCATTGACAATACAAGGCATATTTCCGCCCCGATACATCGCTTCGTAAGCCAGAGAGAGGTTGCGGAAACGCTTCGTGTCGGGTTGTTCGAAAGTCAGGTTGGTACATTTTGCAAAGTCGAGCCGTTCAAAAGAAGCGCTGATACGGTCGGGATAAGAGAACGCGTACTGAATGGGCAAACGCATATCCGGCATACCGAGCTGCGCCTTCACGGCACCGTCCTCAAACTGGACCATTGAATGAATGACCGACTGCGGATGTACGACCACTTCTATCTGGCCGGGCTGAACGCCAAACAACCACTTGGCTTCAATTACTTCAAAGCCTTTGTTCATCATGGAAGCAGAATCAATCGTTATCTTTGCGCCCATTTCCCAATTAGGATGTTTCAGGGCTTGTGTCTTGGTCACGGTTTTCAGTTGTTCCAACGTATACGTGCGAAAAGGACCGCCCGAAGCTGTCAGAATCACTTTTTCAATCGGATTGCCTACTTCTCCCGCTAAACACTGAAAGACGGCCGAGTGTTCAGAATCTACCGGCAAAATCGGGGTGCGGTATTGCTGTGCCAACTGGTTTATCAACTCACCCGCCACGACCAGCGTCTCTTTATTGGCGAGAGCAATAGCCTTGCGGGCACGGATAGCGTTCATGGTCGGTTTCAACCCGGCATATCCGACCATGGCAGTAAGCACCATGTCAATCGGTCCGGCTTCCACAATCTGGCAAATAGCATCAGTACCTGCATACACTTTAATAGGCAGGTCGCTCAATGCTTCCTTCAGTTCGGCATACTTTGCTTCGTTGGCAATCACAACGACTTCCGGCTGGAATTTTCTTGCCTGCGCAATCAACAGGTCCACCCGGTTGTTGGCTGTCAGGGCATAAGGCTCGTACAGGTCCGGGTGTTCTTCAATCACCTGCAATGCCTGTGTGCCGATAGAACCGGTAGAGCCCAGAATAGCTATTTGTTTCTTCTTTTTATTATTCTCTATACTCATCATTAAAATACAATGTATTTCTCCGGATTAATGGGATGTCCCTTATACCAAAGTTCGAAATGCAGGTGCGGACCGGTGCTAAGTGTGCCGCTATTGCCCACCAAAGCAATGGCTTCGCCGCCTTTCACACGTTCGCCCTCTTTCTTCAGCAGGGAACCACAATGTTTGTAAATCGAAATCAAATCCTGATTATGCTGTACACCTATCAGATAGCCTGTTTCGGCGGTATAAGTGCTTAGAATGACCGTTCCGTCCATAGTAGCCAACACACTTTCATTGGGATTGGCGGCTATATCGGTTCCGAAATGTTTCTTTTCCGCATTGAAATGGTCGGAAACCATTCCGCGTGTGGGACGATATAAAATCAGTCCGTTCACATCCGGTTGGGAAGTGACCGTGGTAAGGTTATATTTTTCATTCTCTTCGTACTGACGGCGGAATTCTTCTTCGCGTTTCGTGCGTTCCATTAGTGTGTCTTCACGGGCGGCGGTCAGCGAGTCGAGCGTCTGCACGCTGTCTATCGCCACTTTTCCACTGAAAATATCCTGAATATTCATAATGTAGAGGTTCTGCTTGTTGAGTATCTGTTGCAGGGAGTCTACCCGTAAGGCATTGTCCACAATCTGCGTGCGGACCTCACTGTTCATATATCCCGGAAGATAATTCCGCAAAGGGGTGAAAGCAATGATGCAGGCCGCAATCAGGAAAAGCACCGCCAGCACACTAAGCAGCACCGAAAGGCCATTCAGTTTTGACACACGAAGCCCTACAATTTCTTCAAGTGTATTCTCATTAACAACCGTTAGTTTATACTTGAACTTGAAATTTTTCCAGAAAGCTCTGCTTCGTCTTTTCTTCGGCATTTCGTTTATTCTAAATTATAAGCGATTACGCTTTAGTACTTTAACTTTATTCTGATTACTTATTCTTCCTCCTCCAGTTCGTCCAAATTCAACAAACCTTCGGGAAGTTCCACTGTGATGAGTTTCTGTTGCTGGTCTATCCCCCGGATAAATTCTTCCTGCGCGGGAACAAGCAATTCTTCCCCTTCTCTTTCAACGATAAAAAGCGTGTTAACCGTGGCGGTATCCACATCTACCACTTCTCCCAACATCCCGTGGTGCACGTCTTCCATACGGAAACCGACAAAAAATTCCCACGACAATTCTCCTTCACCGGCTTCTTCCGCATGCTTCACCGGAAAGTAAACCTCGACGTTGGTAAACATACGGGCACGTTCGGCCGTGTCCACCCCTTCGAGCTTCACCAAAGCGGTGGAATCCGAACGGAAACGGTATTCCTCCATAAAGAAAGGAACGAAAATCCCGTCGAGCAGGCATACCAGATAATCACAGTCCACCCGGTCGAAAATATCGTCCGTGAAGGTAAACTGCAACTCGCCGTGTATGCCGTGCGGCTTGTTGAATAGTCCTATTTTATATACTTCTTCTTTCTTTATCATATTCGAGTGATTCTGGCTCCGATAGCGTTCAGGCGTCCTTCTATGTTTTGATAACCACGGTCTATCTGCTCGATATTACTGATCGTACTGGTTCCTTCCGCACTCATGGCGGCTATCAGCAGGGCGATACCGGCACGGATATCCGGAGAGGTGAGGCGTGCGCCGCGCAACTTGAACCCATGGTTATGTCCGATAACTACGGCACGATGCGGGTCGCAAAGAATGATCTGCGCCCCCATGTCGATCAGTTTGTCCACAAAGAACAGACGGCTTTCGAACATCTTCTGATGAATAAGCACGCTCCCTTTGGCTTGCGTGGCAACGACAAGCATTACGCTGAGCAAGTCGGGAGTCAGTCCCGGCCACGGTGCGTCGGCTATCGTCATGATAGAGCCGTCAATGAAAGATTCTATCTCGTAGACCTCCTGTGCGGGAACGTAAATATCGTCTCCCCTCTGCTCGAGTTTAATACCCAGACGACGGAAACTCTCGGGAATAATGCCCAGATTTTCGTAGGAGACGTTTTTAATGGTTATTTCGCTTTTGGTCATCGCTGCCATACCAATAAAGCTACCGACTTCAATCATATCGGGCAATACGGTGTGCTGTGTGCCGTGCAGTTCTTCCACGCCTTCAATCGTCAGAAGGTTGGAAGCTATACCGCTGATCCGGGCACCCATGCGGTTCAGCATCCGGCACAGTTGTTGCAGGTAAGGCTCGCAGGCAGCGTTGTAAATAGTGGTAGTTCCTTTGGCTAGTACGGCTGCCATTACAATGTTCGCCGTTCCGGTGACGGAGGCTTCGTCCAGCAGCATATAATTGCCTTGCAACCTGTCGGCGGTGATTTCGTAAATGCCGCGTCCTTCGTCATAACGGAAGTCCGCACCCAAGTTCTGAATGCCCAAAAAGTGAGTATCCAGACGGCGTCGGCCGATTTTATCTCCGCCCGGTTTCGATATTAACGCTTTTCCGAAACGGGCAACCATGGGACCGATCAACATCACTGAGCCACGGAGGCTGGAACATTTCTTCAGAAATTCGTCGCTTTCCAGGTAAGCCAGATCGACGTTTTCTGCTTTAAAGCTATATGAGTCAATGCCTTTCTTTGAAACCGTCACACCCATTTCCCGCATCAGCTGGATCAGGTTGTTGACATCCAAGATGTCAGGTATGTTGTCCACCGTCACTTCTTCGGCAGTCAGCAACGTGGCGCAGATTATCTGCAAAACTTCGTTTTTGGCGCCTTGCGGATGAATTTCCCCGCTTAGCCGATGTCCTCCTTCGATTACAAATGAAGCCATTGATTGAATTTTAATTGTTTACGATTCCAAAAAAGAGAATTATCTGTCCTGGTTATTCTGACGGTAGTTTCTCCGCTGGTTATTCTGACGATTGTTGGTATAGTTCGTCTTCGGACGGTAATTCTGGTTGAGACGTTCTGCCATTAGACGGACAATATCATCGGTCATCTGGAGCTTTCCGTCGGAAAGTTCGTACAGGTCTTCGGCAATTTTCTTATCGTCCACCGTGTCCTTGTTCCACGCCATGTAGTCTTTCTTCATATGATTGCAGATCAAAGCAATCAAGTTGCGTTTTTCGTTTCCTTCGGGAAACTCGATCGCTTTCTTAATCAGCACTTCCAGTGTATGTCCGTAGTGACGGTAACGCATACGGGTAGTGTTGTAAGGGATATGATCCGGACGGGTGACGAGGTTGTCCTTGCGGATGATCTCGTAAGGATAGTCAATATCGAGTTCAAAACCGGACATAATAGCGAGGTGATCCCACAACTTATGCTTGAAATCGGGTACATCACGCAGGTGGGGAAACATATTCCCCATTATATTGATAATGGTGTTGGCACAACGCTGACGCTCTGCACGATCTTGAATGGTCAACGCATAATCTACCATGTTCTGAATACTCCGCCCATATTCGGGAAGCGGCATTCTTTTCTGTTGGGTATTGTATTGCATCTCTTTACTGGATAAATCTTTAATGGATAATGTATATTTATTCATAACGGACACGGCTTATAATAGTTTCTTCGGCATGGAAGCTACGAATTCTTTCAGGTAGAAAGGTTCGAAATAAGCCACGTCTTTATAATCTTCTGTCGCCACCGCTTTCTCTGCCAACGGGAACATCATCTTCGCCAACGGGTGAATGCCGTCGATGAAATGTGCGTTGGGATGCGTGATTTTCTCACGGCATTTGGCGGCTCCGTTTCCGAAAAAGTAAACCGGGTGCTCATTCAGATATTCCAGATAGGAATTTTCGTCCACAATATCTGCGGCAATAGCCCGCTTCACGTTCAGGGCGCGGTCATAAACGGCTGCATATACTTCCATGCGGCGTGCGTCAATCATCGGGCAGAGCAATGCGTCTTCCGGCAAATCATGGTGCAACAACACAGGAACACTTAAAACCTCCGGTGTAGGGATAGCGATCAACGGGATATTCCGCCCGTAACAAACACCTTTTGCCATTGACACTCCTATCCGAAGTCCGGTGTACGAACCCGGTCCGCAGCTTACCGCAACGGCGTCCAACGGTATGGCATGACTATCAATGAACGACAACGCTTCATCTACAAAAACTCCTAACGACACGGCGTGTGAAGGGCCTTTCAAGTCTTCTTTCACAAAAATCGTCTGTCCGTCTTGACTGGCCGCTACCGAGCAAACAGAGGTAGAGGTTTCAATATTCAGTATACACGACATAAAAATCAGCTTATTAAATTGTCGCAAATTTACATGATTTGTCGGAAACTACCTAATATTTGCGTAGATATTCTCAGAAGGGGTATAAGAGCACTTCTAATCTATACAAAGTATCATATTCAGTCCAAAAGGACGGATTTGAAGCACCAAATGAAAGAACCGATTCAAAGAATGAGGTGATGACAAAACAAGTCTTTATCAATAAAATTGTAAAACTAATTTCAATACTCATCAGTTTAAAAGTGAGAGGCTGACTAATAGTTATTTGATAGTACACATAAACCAAAAGCAGGTTAAATTGCCGACAGGAGTAAAAGTATGTCCCGAACATTGAGATAAAAAAAATGCCGAAGAAAAAGAAATATCTATCTTTTCTTCGGCATAAGTCCAACAGGTAAAAGAATCTTTATTCAAGATCCCTTACGCAACGCACGTATCCTTTTTTGTCATTGACAAGCCTGTCTTTATCGCCTCCCCACTGCGTGTCCACAGTCGTGACGAATCTAAGATAACCATCAAAATACATCTGATAGCCGGCACTAAATGATCTTCCTCCGTTCATATCCCGTCTAGAAAATCCTGTCCGAGAATGGATTACCTGTCCATCTTTCATATTCAAAGAAGATAAATTTCTACCAAAGTCATAGACTTTAGGTTTCTCCCGGTCATCCCAGTCAAACAAACTGCCGGCCATTATCATCAGTTCAGCCTCATTAGGCAAGCGCCATGTCCCCAAATCACTCTTATCCGGTTTCTGATAATAATAAGCACACGGAGAGTTTCCTTTCTCTATATCGCTCATCAAGGTAGTCCAGGTTTCGTAGTAGTATTCACTGCTCCTGTTAGGATTCTTCAAATCCTTCGGCTTGTCTATCGTATTCGCAATATATTGGGCAACTTCGAACCCTTTGTGATAAATCGTATTAATCTGTGAAGTCTCATTATGTGCCGGAAGTTCATAAATAGCTCTTGAGGCCCTGGTAGTATTAGCAGGTAAATTGTCAGCCCTGAAAATCAGATACTCATGCTCTGTCCATTTGTTGACCAGTGTCTTGCTGAGTTCCTTACCTATTTCATCAAGATGATAACTATGATCCTCCGAGGTTTCCAAGATTCCCAAATCCCTGATCAGTCTCACATCCGAAAAAGGAGTTCTTTCTCCGGGACTTGCCGTTTTCTGGTAATCAAAATTATATAAAGGGGTCATACTATGCGATTCTTCTACAAAGATAATGGCATTAGGGCTGTTCAATGTCAAGTTGGTACTTCCCATGAAAGCTCTTGAGGTAAATAATGCTGTAGCATTATCCGACGGAGCGTGCCCAACAAGCCTGCTCTTTAACGGCAATACCCGCTCTGCTACATACAACATGTTTGCTTCACAAATAGAAGGAATATACCATTGCATTTCATTTGCCTGCATCTGTCCGTCACGGTTGTTGTCCCTGTTTCTCAGGAACGGGGTGAAGCAGGCGTATGTAGCATGATAATACTTCATAGCCAGGTTGGTGTGATCTTTACTTAGTGTCAACTTCGCATTATTGACTTTTGTCATAACTTGCCATAAAGTTTTCTCTTTTCCTCTCAACATCGGATCAGGCATTATATTATCGGTTTCATCTAATCCTCCCGTACGTCTGCTCATCAAAGACCATGTGTTTGCCCAACCATTGGAATAGTATTTATTATAAAAAGCATCCGCTTCACTGGGACCTCTTACAGACCAATCCAAATCAGGGGTTTCATTCACATTCTCCACTCCCCAAACGCGCATACCGTCAGGACTGTTGACAAACACCGTTTTTATGGACATCTGCCGAATGGTTACAATAGCTTGATGATAACGTGACTGTCCGTCAGGAGAAATTTCATGCGACGTGTTCACCAGCAAATCAAACGTACGATCCGGGGAGTTAGCAAAGGTTTTCCACAAATTTTTATCCTTGGGAGCGTTCTCCTGCATAGGATTTTGTTCGTAGAAATATTCATTGGCATAAACAGTTACTTTACAAAGTCCCGAAGCCGCATTGAATACATAATCAGGTTCATTCATCAGCCTGTAAAGAAACTGCTCCAGCGAAAGCAGATTAGCACCCGTATCGGAGAAATATTGCATATCCTCGTTTCCATTGTCGGCCAGAGTGCTTGGATGGATATAGAATTTGAGCCAGTTCGTATCAGCCTTTTTTTCTTTAGAAGGAATATAATTGTTATTCTTCAACTGTTCCAATTCCGCTTTCGTATAAGAGATAATCTTATCACAGAACGGTGTGCGTATGGCAAAAGAAATCATGGCATCATCTTTCAGAGTACCGTCCGGATTGAAGATAGCAAGTTCATCTTTCTTAAAACGCATCAGTCCCTGTTCATAATGACAGTCAAAATTGAATGACCGGTGTGCGTCATACACCAGTCCCTCTACTCCGGGAGCGGGTTCCTCCTCTTTCGCCTTGTCCGATTTTGCTTCTACAACCAGATCATTCATGCCTTTAATGGTCACATTATAGGTATAATGTACGTTACGTTCTATATCATAATCATTGGCCGGATCGTTTTCCGCCGTATATCCCAGATAAATGCGGTAGGTCACCCTTCCGAAACGCTCGGTAGGAGTATCACCGGTTGCAAGATTCTGACGTAACTCACCTGTAAATTCAATATAGGGAGCCAGATCCGGGGCATATTCCGTCTCACCGTTTTGCAGATTAGGTTTGTCAGTTGCACCTGCAACGGGAGACTTCAGTTGCTTCTGTCTCAGATCATATCCCTTCCTTTCCGCATTATAACCAGGGGAAGCCGGAGAAATAGCCTTCTTCGCGATCTTTCGGTTTTCGGGCATGTAGAATGAAGTGGTAATATTGTCGGCATCACCCTCGAACTGGAAATATTCCGAAACCCAGTATGATTTTTTGTCCACCCCGTCAGCATCCCATGAAGCAGTCTGATCGGTTCCTTTTGCATGTTCCGCAATGAAGGTCGATCCCGGCACATTACCAAGACGATATGTTCCAGGCTCAAAAGTGAGTCCGGCAATTGTTTGCAGGTTCAATGTAATTTTGGCTTCCGAGCGTTTCAAGGAGACTTCGATTTGTTTTGTAGCGGTAGAAACCGTTACTGTTTGGGTTAGCGACATCAATAAGTTACCATTCGGACGAAACAGGGTATGAACAGTCATGGCCGCTCTTACTTTTTCCAGGTCTGAATATTTTGAAATCCCGTTTAATACTTCAGGCTCCACATGAAACAACCCGTCAGCATCCGATTTATAGTTCGCCAGAAGAAACAGTGTCTTTTTCCCTGTGGTAAGACTGATATTTTTCAACAATCCCATGCTGGTGGGCGCATCTGCATCCACTTCACCTGTGGATGTTGTAAGATCAGTTGCAGCCTGAATAAGGTCGGCTCTTGAATACTCACGTGAGCATTCCACGTTACCGGAAGAATTGAAAACCCACAGATAAAGGTTATAGATTTTTCTCTCTTCACTTTCCAGTAAGGCGGAACGTGTCTTGGCCGTATTAGCTGCCGTACCGACACTTATATCCACCGTCGTGGGAACTCCCTCCGTGACACCGCTCCCTTGAAAGATTTCTTCATCCGTACAGGATGCAAAGAGGGGTAGTAACAGCAGAATAAAATAAGTTATTTTCAGCTTGTATCGTTTCATAAATAATAAAAATTATCGTAATAAATTCTCGTATACATCATTGGAATGGAGGAAGGTCTACCTCTTTACTATTCCAAGGCTCAACCCGGTAAATAATCTCTTTATCTGAAGATTCCGGCAGGACTATGAATACTTTATAATCCCGATTCGGATAAATAGGACCGGAATATACTCCGGGAGAAGTCTCCTCACCAACATCAAGCAGGAAAGTCCTCGTTTTTGTTTGTGATTCATCTCCTCCTGTAAAATAATCCAATGTCAACTGTATTTTCGGGTGATTTTGCTTTTTCTGCCAGGAATTACTTTCCGGAATATAAGGGGCCAGATACTGGGGCACAACAAACTGTTCGTATAATCGAGCTTCCATTGCCACATAATCAATTTCTCCCTCGGCAGTAAGGGGAGCCTCGTATACAGTCAATGATGCTCCTTCATGTTTTACCCCATAAGAATATGTACCTGTATGTTCCATAGCCTTTCCTGTTCCTGGGGTGGAGGCAGCCAACTGAGTTTTCTCGGAATCATTTTCCCTGAAAGAGGGAGACATCAATACAGGAAAGTTCAAAAAGGAAATCCTTTGGTAATTATACGTAACCTGACCGTAACGGGGTGCGCTTGCCAGATATACTCTGATACGGGCAAAATCACGGAATAGGGGAACTGTTATCTCTTGCGCCAGCTTTCCTGATGCAGGCAGAACAGATGCCACCGTTTTCCCCGAAAGCAAACTCAAATGTAGTCTGTTAGACACGCCGGGCAAATCTGTCCAAGCGACAACAGAAGTTCCTTTCCAGTCAATAATCTTTTCATCTGCTGGAGAAGGAGTTACACCGTCATAAGGATTATTCACAGGTAATCCCAAACTTCCATCCTGCTGTTCCTTAATAATAGCAGGAAAAGCAGCACCTGCAAATTCCTCTTTGGAGATTTCCTCCGTACCAGCTCCCAGGAAGTCCCATGGAATCTTATTCTGAAGATTGCCTTCAGGAGTATAATAAGGTAGATCCTTTCCTGTCTGGTTAGGAGCATACAATGCATAAAACTCGGTTTCCCCCTTAGGAATACGTATATTGATCTGATATTGTCCGTCCACCCCGGTTGAATTGAAGGGAAGCAGTTGATTATACACATACCGATTCAAATCTCTGTTAAAGATCATAAGTGCTATCCTTGGCTGGGCGGGAGCCTGAGGAAACAGAGTACCGGTCTTAAACCACTGAAAAGGATCAGAGGAAAGTTCATCCAGCAGATCGCTGTCACCGGTTTCAACACCTCTGGTTGTAAGATTTAGTCTGACAGTCACAGCATCCTCATCGAAAAACTGTTCCGAAACAGTATCTTCATTTCGGCAGGATACCGAAATAAAGCAAAGAACCAGTGACATCGTTATCATAGAGTACCTCACAGCCTTCATCATACGAATATATTTAATATTTTTCAACATAACATTAATCAATCAGTTATAGGAACCACATCAACAGCTTCCCATGGTTTTACACTTATACTCAGTGAGAGGGGATTCTGGCGGAAAAACAGTGGAAGAACCGCTTCTTGCCGTCCCGTTATCCGTATCTGCTCGGGATATTGTGCGATATATTGTGCCACATTTACAGTACAAAGAACCTTGTCACCCTGCATAAGACGGATCATTAGCGGGTCCTTGTCATCAAAGCGCAGGGTATTGAAGTCAAGCACGAAGCGATCATTCTCCTCGCCTGCGATAAACGGAAGGTCAAAAGAAGTTTCACCAGCCCGCTGTCCGGAAAGATAGAAACGTGCGGAAAGTGATTCCATTGTCAGGCGAAAACCTGCCTCCTTGTTCTGCTCAAACCAGGTCTGCGAATTGTTATCATCATCAGAAAGGACTACCGCATGGATTTTCACATGCTGGGAATAAAGGCGAACTACGTCACGGGACTCGTTCATAACTTTAGATGTAATATCTGTTTCTCCCAAGTATAACCTGTCAAACGTACCGGATGCTCGTCCGTCCTTTTCCATTAGTTCGGGGCGGGAAACCGACGAACCTTTGTAGCTGTCCTCTTTACCGATAATCGTTTCTGTCAAAGCGTTGCCTACGGCCACCACTTTATAATCCCCTTCCGGAAGCGTGACCTCCAGTGGTGAAAGCAGCCGTTCTCTCTCCAGATGATGCTTTTCTATAAGAACTTCGCCTTTGGCATCAAAAATAAAGACATCAATACCATCCACATATTCCTGTAAATGTTCCTGATTGTCATCAGCCAGATAAGAAAAGACAATCGTGTTGCCAAGACAGCCGCTCAAATCGTCATATACCCGATCACAGGCGGTCACGAGGTATAAAGTGAGTAGCAGCCCCAGCCAAGTGGGTATGTATCTTATGTTCATACTTTATACTAATTATTATAAATCAAATGCAGATAACTTCCCCGGAAGAGATAACGTATACTTCTCCCGGGAATAATAAAAAAGGGAGGAGATAACCTTTCCCCTCCCCAAAAGTCAGGCGGATTCCGGTATTGACCTGTCAGAGCCAACACGGGAGAACCGCTCCGGCAAGTGACTATTATTCTCCTATCTGTTAAAGGATAGGGAAGACGTTCACAGCAGTCCAAGCTTGTACTTGAACACGAACAATAACATTCACATTTTCATCTTCCAAATCTTCCTGACCACCCGGTTCTGGAGTCACTCCTTCCGGAATAGTCGGATCTGTATCCACCAGGATACCCTGTCCGTTGTTCAATGTGCTAAGATTCAGATTGATCAGGTAACCACCCTTACCGGCCGGAACATCAGTCGTACCGTCTGTTGCACCTTCTGTCTTCGCATAACCGGATATAACTACAAAACGTCTGTCTACAGATACGCCTGCATCACCTGTTTTGAAAACGAAAGCGAGTTTTGGAGCATTGTTAGTCTTTCCGTAACCGGTAATTCCATTTGAGAAGAAGTTAAATGCCGCAGCTTTTTTACCTGCTCCGAAATCAAAAGCAGTTGCTGTAAAGTAGGAAGATACATCGGACAGGTCTGTCTTGCCATCAGGTTTGAATGTTCCATTGGTAAAATCATATCTGTCACCTGCATAAGTCTTGGCCCAGAACCAGTTTGCTTCTTCTTCTACTGTAAGTGCAGGAATAGAAAGTGTTCTGCTGAAACGGTTCATCAGGATACCCTGGTTTGCAGAGGTCACGTCAACAACCTGCAACCATTTGCTCAAAGCGGCTTTCTTGCTAAGGTCAGACTTACCATCCCACACTTCGTTATTGAAGCCATCGGCAGCAGCTTTGAAAGCCGTCCATGCATCAGCACTGGTTTTTCCGTTGTTTTCAGCCTTACCCAGCCATGTCTTGCACCACTGTTCCGCCTCGGCCTTTTTTCCGTCTTTCCAAGTAACTTTGATAAATTTGGTTCCAGTCACTTGGAAACGGTTCATACTGGCAGCCAAGGTGAGTTCCGCTTTCTTGACGGTACGCTTATCCTGTTGGGGATCAACGCCATAAGATTCGGCACCAACAGTGGTAAGTTCTTTGGAACCTGCATAGATCACTTCATTAATTTTAGCCTTCAACAGTTGTTTGCTAACATCAGACACGGGCTTGTTCTCAACCAATGCACCTTGAGGGTTTGCAATAACAAGAGCTTTTGTTGCGCCTTTGTCCACGTTAAGGAATTTATAACCTCCTGTCGCTTCACCAGCTCCCACGGCGGTAGATGAAGTCAACTTAGTAAAATCATCAGACCCCTTCGTAAACTCCTTCGCAAAGACAATATCATCTCCCTTTAACAAGTACACATGCAGTTTTTCAACCGTTGCCGGATCACCATTGTTGGCAGTGTTCTGCAAATCGCCCATGGCGGCACGTGTACCGGGACCGGGCAATGCTACTGACATCATCACATCAACCGGCTGATTAGCACCCTCCGGTACAACCAGATTTTCTTCATTGTTACATGCAGCAAACAACGCCAGCGAAGCCACTGCAAAATACTTCATTACTTTCATGATTTGAATTGTTTTAAATTGAAATTACTAATACAATATATAACTGAGTTACATCCGCAACCCACGATTTATTCATTTACCCTTATAGCCTTGAATGCTTTCGCACGGTTACATCCCCGAGCCGCTGCCTCTTCCAACAGTTTCTCTGCCTTCCTCCAATCACCTTTCATATCATAGGCAATTGCCATTGGGAACAGGACACGACTGTCTTCTCTTACCACTTCCAATACCTGCAACGCACCGTCCGCATCCTTGCCATATTTCAACAAGGCATTGGCATAATTCAAAACCGCCACAATGTCCCCCGGAAACTGCTCGTATGCCCTCTTATATACCGGCAGAGGATTCTCCCCCCGGGAAGCATACAATCCGGCCAGCTGGTACATTTCGTACAGGCTAAGACATTCGGGCTTGGTCTCAAAAACTCCGGGGAGTTCCTCCGACGTATAAGGCCTTACATCAAAGCTGAGGCTGAATGTTGTACGCCGCAGAGCCGGGTAAAACTCTTCCAAAAGAATATGGTAAGTCTTATCATTATCCAACTCACGGATAGCCGACTCACGTTCCGTATCATTTGAGTTATGTTCAATGATAAAAAGGATTTTGTCCTTATTGGAAAGAGTGGAACCACTGACTGCTGCCTTAAGACCTTCCCAGTCTTCCCCAACCCCTTCGGTACGATAAACCGGTGCTTTCTTGAGGGCGGGATATTGACTGGAAATATAATTTGAAAGGGTTTGAGTCCGTCTTTGCGCAAGGGATTTGTTATAATTAAAATCTCCTTCGGGAGAAGCGTAACCTTTTATATACACATCCTTTAGCTCCGCCCCTTTAATCAATAGGTTTTCAGATACAAATTGGCCGAGTCCGGCAAGCTCTTGACGGTTATCCGCAAAGGTCTTGCGAAGATCGTGTTGTGCCACGGGAAAAGTCACTTTACAATCAAAAGAATCCTTGTAGCACTTGACCAGCACCTTTTCCGGTTCGATAAAATCGTAGGCATAATCTTTCGCTCCAAAGAGTGGAATACCGGCTTGCAATGCAATACCATCGTTTTTACTCATACCACATTCGGCACAACCATATAACTTTTCATCCACAACAAGATGACCATCTGCCATCCAACTTTCAAAAGGGAAACTGCTTTTGAATGTCAAGGGTGTTTCTTTCAGCTCCTTGACGGAATGCACCTCACCATAGCCAAGCTGGTCACTCTTCACATTATGCAGGGTCTTGCGACGTTTAACAACCTTATACCTCCTTCGGCCGGAAATGCATACAGGTTCCAGTTCCACACTTTTTTTTCCATCCACTGAAACAAAACGGGGAGAAATATACATCATTTGCTGGCTTTTCAACTTTTCGACAAGCCCTATCGAAAATTCTATATCCAATTTATCCCCGTCCGCGCTTCTCTCTACACGGCTTCCGGAATAATCCCCGTGCAGACCATTAGCTGACGATAAAGTTTCCTGGGCAAAAACCAACATGGGAAACATTCCCAGGCAGCCCATAATAAAAATTTGTTTCTTATAATATTGTAACGGTTTCATGATATACTTTTTTGCATAAAAAATAAAAAATCCGGGTACGTAAGAAGACTATTTCAACATATAAATAATGGAAATCGCCGCTCTGGTGGGACCGATATAATCAGCATCCCCCTTCCCCTCCTTTTTTCCGCAGGTAGTACACTTGTACTTATCATAACGGGTATGTACATAACCGATGCCCAAGGAGGCCTCTATATTGAAACGATTGGAAACGACCCACTGATAGCCGGCACTCAGACCACCACCCCAAAAATATCCTTCATAACGGTGCTCCTTCATTTTCCCGTCTCCCTTTTGAAGAACAAAAGGTACATCAATGCCACCGATGTTCATCTGCCCTCCATGCGCGTGCAACCCGAAGAACCAGCCATTGAAAACATCACACGTCCAGTAACGTAGCTCAGGCTGTACCAACCAGTGACTAGCCTTCTTTGTTTTATACCGGGAGGAGGTAGCATCCTGCGTGTAGAAAAAGAAATTCATCCCCACTTGGGTGTCAAGCGTCCATTTCCGCCCCATTGAAAACTCAAGGGAAAGATTCGGAGTCTTCAGGGCATCATACGCCAAATTATTTTTTATTGCCACCTTCTGTGCAAAAGAATGGGTGCAAAAAAATAAAAAGAAAAGAAAAATAGTCCTCTTCATACTAAAGATTTTTATCATTATTATTAATACTCTGTTTCTCGTTTTTTTGATGTTGCAAAAGTACCACGCTGCTATCGCATTGGCATTATACAAAAAAGACAGAAATTAACAAATACATGACTATTTTAGAAAAAACGTCATTATTGTGTAAATGTATCATACTCACAGAACCCAATGTGAAGTCAAAAAAGCCGGTCAATCAAATGTAAAGTAATGCAAAATATCTATTCTATATAAGAATATAACGAAACAGATAACAAGTATCTTTACTCGTCAAAATATCTTTATCTTTTAAGATTAGATATAAATCTTCACAAGACCGCTTGCCTACACCATGTAATTTGCCCAATGCGTCAAAACCATTTTTCTTGATAAACCGCAACAGGTCCTCCAACAGATAGATATTATACCTCCTGAGGTTCCGTAAGATTCTCGGTTGTATCTCCAAATATTCCAAAGGAGTGGAAAGTTTATCCACACATTCCGCAGGTATATCATATTCTTTGAGTGGAACAAAGACTTTAAATTGTCCGCAAACAACATTGTTCCTGTGTAAAACAGCCTTATAGTTTCTATACCGGAGATGGACTGATTGAAGCCTTTGCTGTTCTTGAACCAGACTTTCCCAACAACGACTTACTTCCCTTACGCCTTCCTCATACATGAAAATTAATTCTCGTATGGAAAGATTATACCTGTAGGACAGATCGGATATATCAGTCCCTGTCATCAGGGAATAAAAAATATCCTGCCTCTTTTCATCCCTTACATACATGGACATCATTTTGACAAGATCCTTATAAAGACGGAAACAATATACCGACAAGCCATGTGCACGAAGAGAAATAAAAGTCTTTTCCTTCTTGCTTACTTTTTGAATAGAAGATTCCATATTGCTTAATATTGTATTAAAAAAGACAGGTATTTATCATACGGTCAAATTTTATCTTTTTTGCTTTCGCTCCGCAATTCTGTCGGAGTTAGCCCAAACAGTCTTTTACAATAGCAGGTGAGATGGGCGGGAGAACTAAATCCAAATTCCATGGCTATTTCCCGGAAAGCAACATCCGGATCACAGACTTTCTCACGAACAATCTCAGCCTTCCGTTCCTGCATCCATTGATAGGGGCTCTGGTTAAAACAATCTTGGAACTTGCGGTTGAAAGAGCGTTCTGACACACAACACAAACTGGCAAATTCTTTCACAGATTTCACTTTCCGATAATTTTCCAGCACAAAATCTTCAAATTTTCTTCCTACTCCGGATGTTCCTGAAAAGAAGGAAGCAAGCTCGGGCTTGGTATAAAATCCCCTCAATACAAGTATTATTTCCTGTTGTTTGAGAATATGCATATGCCTACATAATAATCCTGCATCCAGATAAATAAGCAACTGCCTTAACACGTGAAGCAGCGGTTTGCGAATTAGAAGAATACAGTTATCCCTCTCTCCCAACTTGTCACGGGAAATAGAATCAAAATACATTTTGTCACAAGCCGTTATCTGTTTGTTCCAAAACAATAAAAGACATTCTGCCGGTACAACACTTTTAATCCGGTTCTCCTCCCGCTGTGGAATAAGGAGCATCCTGTTTCTGAGAAGAGAAATATGATGTTCCTGCCCTATATCAACTAACAATTCTCCTTTCAACAGGAATAAAATACAAAAACAGCTGTCATTATCAACTTGCCCACATTCTTGTGCAGCCAATTTATATCGAGTAAACCCACTTGCAAAATTAAGCTGATAATTAAAGCAGGAGCGGTGCTCAGACAAATTAAGTAGTTTCATGTTATATCTTAAAATAATTACGTTTAGAAAACATCGTAATCAAGATGTTTGTTTTTAACAAAAAAGACATATATTTTCAGATATCAGACAATTAAAACATGCTTATAATTTCACGCCTGTTTCCCTGATTTTTCTGCAATCAAAGTTTTTTATTGCAGCTATTTTTAGATGTATCATTGAAAATAGTTATATTTGCGACTAGTTTATTAGGACAGATATGAGCCAGCATTAAAATCGGCATATAAGTTTCTGATAATCAGATATAAATATAAAATTACATGATTATTTCCAATTCTTAAAATATTCGTGTAGTTTTGCGCAAAACTTTAAAAATATGATACAGTCAATGACAGGTTACGGCAAAGCTACTGCCGAACTTCCAGAAAAGAAAATAAACGTAGAAATCAAGTCGCTCAACAGCAAGGCAATGGATTTATCCACTCGCATCGCCCCGGCTTATCGTGAAAAAGAAATAGAAATCCGTAACGAGATTTCCAAGGTTCTGGAGCGCGGAAAAGTAGATTTCAGCCTGTGGATCGAGAAAAAAGAGGGCGCCGAGAGTGCAACACCTATCAACCAGGCATTGGTGGAAGGATATTACAAACAGATTCAGGCTATCTCGGAAAACATCGGCATTCCTGTCCCTACGGATTGGTTTCAAACGTTGCTCCGTATGCCGGACGTGATGACGAAAACGGAAATCCAGGAATTATCGGAAGAGGAATGGAAAGTAGTGCACGCCACGGTGCTTGAAGCGATTAATCATCTGGTAGATTTCCGCAAACAGGAAGGTGCCGCACTGGAAAAGAAGTTCCGCGAAAAGATTGCGAATATCTCGCTGTTGCTCGAAAAGATCGCTCCTTATGAGAAAGAACGGGTAGAAAAGGTGAAAGAACGCATCACGGACGCACTCGAAAAGACGTTGAGCGTAGATTATGACAAGAACCGTCTGGAACAGGAATTGATTTATTATATCGAAAAATTGGATGTAAACGAAGAAAAACAACGCCTTGGCAATCATCTGAAGTATTTTATTAGTACTATGGAAAGCGGTAACGGACAGGGGAAAAAGCTCGGATTTATCGCACAGGAAATGGGCCGGGAAATCAACACATTAGGTAGCAAGTCCAATCATGCGGAAATGCAGAAGATTGTTGTCCAGATGAAGGATGAACTGGAACAGATCAAGGAACAGGTACTGAATGTAATGTAATTTCAAATAGAAAGAATCACATGACAGGTAAATTAATTATTTTCTCCGCCCCGTCAGGCTCGGGCAAATCTACTATCATCAACTATCTACTGACACAGCATTTGAATCTTGCGTTTTCTATTTCCGCAACAAGCCGCCCGCCGCGCGGAACGGAGCAACACGGGGTTGAGTATTTCTTTCTCACTCCGGAGGAGTTTCGTTGCCGTATCGAGAACAATGAGTTTCTGGAGTACGAGGAGGTGTATAAAGACCGTTACTACGGCACACTGAAAGAACAGGTGGAAAAACAGTTAAAAGAAGGTCAGAATGTGGTGTTTGATGTAGATGTAGTAGGCGGATGCAACATCAAGAAGTTTTACGGTGACCGTGCATTGTCGGTATTTATCCAACCGCCTTCGGTAGATGAACTGCGCTGCCGACTGGAAGGTCGCGGCACAGATGCGCCGGAAGTAATCGAAAGCCGCATCGCCAAAGCGGAATATGAGTTGAGCTTTGCTCCGCAGTTCGATTGCGTGATCGTTAATGACGATCTGGAGACGGCTAAGGCGGAAGCTTTGAAAGTAATTAAAAAGTTTTTGGAGGCCTAGTTAATTGTCTTTTGCCAGACAGAAAGATACAAATGAAGAAACATAAAACCGGAATCTTTAGCGGCTCATTCAACCCGATTCATATCGGACATCTTGCCTTGGCCAATTATCTTTGCGAATACGAAGGGTTGGACGAAATCTGGTTTATGGTCAGCCCACAGAATCCCTTAAAAACGCAGTCCGAATTATGGAGTGACGGGCTGCGTCTTAAATTGGTGGAGTTATCTATCAACGGTTATCCGCATTTTCAAGCTTCGGATTTCGAGTTTCACCTGCCACGTCCCTCTTACAGCGTGCATACATTGGAAAAGCTACGCGCTGCTTATCCCGAACGGGACTTCTATTTCATTATCGGCTCTGACAACTGGGCGCGTTTCGACCGTTGGTATCAGTCGGAGCGTATCCTAAAAGAGAACAACATTCTGATTTATCCCCGCCCCAACTACCCCGTAAAAGAAGATGAATTGCCGGAAACTGTACGCCTCGTCCATTCACCTGTATTCGAGATCAGTTCTACATTTATTCGCAAAGCACTGGACACAGGAAAAGATATACGGTATTTTCTGCATCCGGCAGCTTGGGAATATATAAAAACAAATTTACAATACTACTCCGCCAACCGATGAAGCGTTATCATTACCACTTCTGCCGGTGCACCAATGCGAATCGGGAGTTGTGAAGTGCCGATTCCGTTTGTTATAATAAGGGGAATTTTTGCGGTGTTGTAGGCCAGCCCGGTTAAGAAGCGGTTTCCGTAATGAGAATTTAACACCGGGGCGACTCCAAAGACACGGACTTGTCCGCCGTGGGTATGCCCGGCCAGAGCAAGGTCGGTGTTAGCCACTGAAACATCTTCGATATAGTCCGGTGTATGTACTAATAATATGACAAAATCTTTGGGAGAGAGTGCCAATGTAGGCGACACGCCGTTGTGTGTCAAGTCGAAAGGATTGCGTACGCCTGCGATAATGATCTGCTGGCCGTCTTTCCGAAGAGTATCTACCTCATGTTCCAACACCCTCATCCCATAATGTTTCATTGTACGGACAATTTCGTCGTGACAGCGTTCGTAATCATTGTTTCCCATTACGCCGTATGTCCCCATGGGCGTTTTCACACGGGAAAGGGCAGCGAACAAAGGTTCCACATATTCGCAACCTTCCTGATAGTCACCTCCCATTAGCAGGACATCGGCCTTTTGGGCAATCAACAGACGGACAAGGTTGTTCAGTCCTTGTTCTTTCAACAGGCTTTTATAATGCAAATCGGAGACGAAGGCGATGCGGAAACCTTCAAAAGCTTCGGGAACATCCCGGTGAGTGAAATCATATTTCACGACACGGTCGACACCTGTATAAGCGGATGACACACTTTCGGTTGATGAAGTAATTTTGGCTTCACGAAGTACACGATCAACAGATTCGGTTCCGGCAATGGTTTGTTTCTTTGCCGGTTCACTTTTCTTTTCTTTCGAGACATCCAGCTCTTTGAGTCCGGCATGATCCGGCGCAAAAACATCTGCCGGGACAGTGGCAGCGGTATCCGCATGAACGGAATCTGTATTTAAAACAGGCGAAGGCAAAGTGGACACCATATTTTTCTTCGACTTACAAGAGGCTAGCGAAAGCAGTGTCAACAAGATAACGGGATAAATTATTTTCTTCATTTTCTCTTAATTTGAAGTATTTTGAAGTATTTCGGGGGTGCAAAGATACGAAAAATCATCTATCTTTGTCCGTCAAAACTCTCTATAATATATTAAAGCATGAAAGAAATAAAGCGTAACTCACTGCAAGCATGGATATTAGCGGCACGCCCCAAGACTCTGACAGGTGCAGTTACTCCCGTTTTAATAGGTACTGCACTTGCTGCCATGGACGGGCATTTTGAATGGTTACCTGCACTAATCTGTTGCGTGTTCGCCAGCCTGATGCAGATTGCCGCCAACTTTATCAATGACCTTTTTGACTTCCTCAAAGGGACGGACAGGGAAGACCGCCTGGGGCCTGAACGCGCCTGTGCGCAAGGTTGGATTTCTCTTCAGGCAATGAAAACGGGAATCATCGTCACGGTTACCCTTGCCTGCCTCATCGGTTGCACGCTGCTTTTCTATGCGGGGTGGGAGCTGATTATCGTCGGCGTTCTCTGTGTACTTTTTGCTTTTCTCTATACAACCGGACCTTATCCCCTATCCTACAACGGTTGGGGAGATGTTTTAGTAATCATTTTTTTCGGTTTTGTCCCCGTAGGTGGAACCTACTATGTGCAAGCGCTAACATGGACGCCGGATGTTACCGTAGCCTCACTCGTTTGCGGACTGCTCATTGACACTTTACTTGTTGTCAATAATTACCGCGACCGCGAAGCGGATGCACGAAGCGGAAAACAAACCATTATCGTCCGTTTCGGTGAGAAGTTCGGACGCTATTTTTATCTGGCACTGGGAATAACAGCGTCCTTGCTCTGTCTCCGGTTCTTGAGTGAAGGACATTTTTATGCGGGACTGCTTCCGCAACTTTATCTGATCCCCCACTTCTTCACATGGAAAAAAATGATACGTATATATAATGGTAAAAAACTAAACAACATATTAGGCGAAACGTCGCGTAATATGCTGCTCATGGGAGTCCTTTTGTCGTTAGGGCTATTATTAGGTTGAAAGTTGAAAGTGAAAATTACCGGGTTAGCATTATTAACAAGACAAGACATTAACAGTTATACGTTATTAACGACTTATTATACGTTATTAGTGACTTATTACACGTTATTAGTGACTTATTATTTAGCGACACACGTGTTTTCTTATGGGTTATTTGTCAAATTTGACGACAAGATAAATTAGGGAAAAATAATTCAACAGTTCATAGTCGATAGTATCCAATACTCTCCTCCTTCGGGAAGGAGGAGTCCCCGTAGGGGGAGGTGGTAGGTGAGTACATAAGTCTATTATTAAAACAAATAGGCGCACCTACCACCCCGGCTTTCAGCCACCCCTCCTTCCCGGAGGTTGTGTAAAAAGTAAGCATCAAGTGTTCTTTGACATATTGTATTAAAAAGGAAATGC
>NZ_MNQN01000110.1:0-58330 GCF_001915455.1 Bacteroides sp. 43_46
GTCGGTGGCGTAGATGTATACACCGGTTGTTTTCAGGTTGCTGTACAGAGGCAGAGTCTGATATACCTCGTCCGTCACATACAGAAATACGTTCTTGGGGATACCGCCATAATTGGCGTTGAAATTACGGTCACTCCACTGAAATTTAGAGTTAGTACGTTTTTCGCGATAGAACCAGTTATTGTCCGTACGCACAGCCAACACGTTATCTCCTTCTTTCATATAGGGAGTAAGGTCGAATCCTACGGCCATGACCCCGTTTTCATGCAGTCCTAAATAGTGTCCGTTCAGGAAGAATTCACCACCCTGGCGAACTCCCTCGAATTCGACAAATACTTTTTTACCTCTCAATCCCGGAAATGCTTGCGATACCAAACAACCGTGTCAGTATGCTGTTCGATAGATAGTCTGAAAGCCTCATCTTCATTGAAAGCACGCGGCAATGTCACTTGTTTCCAATCGCTATCTCTAAAGTCGGGCTTTTTCGCTTGTGGAAAGTCCCCTACTTGCAGACGCCATTCACTGTTGAAATTATACTTCTTGCGTTCAGCCGTATAACCGTCTACCGCAAAGAGGGTTATCAGCAGAAATGTAAGTAGATAGAATCTGTTCTTCATGTTCTTATTACTATTGTTTATTAGTGTTCATTACTCCTTGTCACTCATTATTTGTATGCTTCGTTTTGCTGATACAATCCTTCTTTCGCTTTCATTTGCGTATCAGGAATAGGATAGAGATAAGTACCCGGTTGCACGTTATTGATGTAGTTATCATAAACGGATGTTCCGGCAGCTTTATCCGAGAATTTGGCACGTATCTTCTCCATGTATGTATTATGGCGTACGAGATCGTGCCAGCGAATACCTTCAAAGGCAAGTTCACGCCGGCGTTCATCTTCTACACATTGCAGGAAAGCGTTTTCGTTTTTCTGCGCCGCACTCAATGCCGCCAACCCGGCACGGGTACGTATTTTATTTACCAATCGCACGCCCTCATCCGTAGGACCTGCAATCTCGGCATACATCAGCATTACATCTTCCAAACGGATAAGCGGATAATTGATAGGGAAATAAGTGCGATCCACTATTTGCCCGTCAATATCACTGTATCCCAACTCTTTCCGTTTGATTTTATGTTCAAAGAACTTTGTAAAGTAGTTCTTCTTGGGATCGACCGTCGCTTCATAACGAACATCCGCCTTGTTCTCTTCATAAAGCGCAGCCAGCGCCTCCGAACAGGTTATGCGATTACCCGACATCTGAATGCCGATATAATCTGTTCCCACATTGGGTACGGACATAAAGACCACGGGGTTGCCATAATTCTTTTCGGCAACATATTGTACCTCAAAAATATGATATTTATTGTCGTTATCGCTAATCCAGATACGTTGCCATGTGTCACCGTCAGTAGCCCAGTATTTATTGTTTTTCTCTGCGTATGTAATTACCTCTCCCAATACCTCTTTGGCAAGTGATAATTTAGACGTATCATACAAAGGGAAACCGGCCATAGTCAGATAAACTCTGCCAAGCAATGCCTGCGCAGCCGGAAGTGTAGCACGCCCTGATTCGGCAATACCGCCACTGCTTGTGTAAGCCCGGTCTTTCATGTTTTCTATGGCATACTGCAAATCGGGAATGATTACTTGCTCGTATACATCTTGCGCTTCGGACTGCGGCGTACTCATTGCCTCTGCCGCACTTAACGATTTAGTGGCAACCGGTACACGTCCCCAATACCTTACCAGCTCAAAATAGGCATAGGCTCGCAAGAAGCGCGCTTCGGCCATAAAAGTAGCTTTTACATCTACCTCCTCAGCATCGTCTTCCACGTTGAACTCCAGATGCTCTACTCTCTCTAGGAAGAGATTTGCGCGGGATACTATTTTATAGAAAGCATTCCAAGCGCTGTTTATTGTTCCGGCAGTGTATATGCTCGGATTAAAAACACTGATATCCACGTAGTCACGTTGCTTGTCATCGGCCGGTTCGGTCCATACGTCATCCGAACGCCCGTCGGACATGAGCAGAATATATTCAGGAACAGGCAGCAATCCGTTATAAATACCCAGCAATGCTTGCTCTGCCTGAATAGGTGTCTGAAAGAAATCCTCCGTAGCGCGTGAGGTCGGCGATTTCACCTCCAGCCAGTCTTCACAGGAAGTTGTAGAAAACAGCGCACCTGCCAACAGAATGATACTGATACATATATGATAAATCGTTTTCATAAGTGATGTTTTTTAAAGGTTATTTCTTTAGAAGCTGAAATTGGCACCGACCGTATAAGTACGTGCCTGCGGATAGGCATTGTTACCTTTGTTTTCGGGTGAATAGCCGCCGTCGTATTTATCCCACATCCATACGTTCTCCACAGTGAAATAGACACGCGCGTTGCGTATAATCTTTCGGTTAAGCGGTAATTTGTATCCCAAAGTAATATTCTTGATACGGAGATAGTCCGAGCTATAAAGCCAGCGTGTATCACGCAGTTCACCGGTAGTGGAGCTTAATGCCGGCGTCTTTCCGTCGCCCGGCTCCTCTTCCGAACGCCACATATTCTTCCACCAAGAAAAGACGTTCTGCGAGATAGTCATACCCGGATTGTCCATATAACGCCCCGGTGACATACTGTAAAGCATACCGCCGAATTGCGCCGTACACAGTACGGACAAGTCGAACGCTTTCCAACTCAGCTTATTCGTCATTCCAAAAGTGAAGTCGGGATTGGGTTTACCCACCAACGTACGGTCATCATCGTTAATAACTCCGTCATCGTTCACATCACGATAACGCACATCACCCAATGCCGTACCTTTACGTACCGGATACTTCCGTAAATCTTCGGAATATTGATACACACCCACAGCATCATACATATAGAAACTGCGCATAGGCTGTCCTACCATCAACACTTGTGTATTACTGTCACTGAATATCTTGTCATTATTGCCTAAATCGGTTACCTCGTTCTTATTGTAAGCCATATTAAAAGAGGTGCTCCAACGCAAAGTTCCCGTCAGGTTTTGGCTTTGCAGTTCCAACTCAAAACCTTTGTTTTGAACCTCACCCACATTATCCCACATATTACTGAAACCTATAATACCGGGCATTGTCACTTTATACAGCAAATCGCTCGTTTTCTTCCGGTAATAGTCCAACGACACCGACAAACGACTGTTGAACAACGAAAAGTCCGCACCGACATTCCAACTATATACTTTCTCCCATGTCAGGTCTTCCACATCAAGCGATGACATGGCATAGCCATTCAGCAACGAACCGCCTAAAGAGTAATTTGCGCTCGACATCAATCCTAATGCCGCCCCGTCAGAGAGAGAATTATTACCATTGGCGCCCCAACTGCCACGCAATTTCATTGAATTAATGACGAAATCTTCCGGCCAGAACCGTTCGTTCGAAATACGGTAAGCCAACGATACGGCAGGGAAAATACCCCAACGCTTATTTTTACCGAACTTAGACGAACCGTCACGGCGAATACTGGCAGTCATCAGGTATCGGTTGTCATATTCATATTGCAGGCGTCCGAAGAAAGAAGCCATACGTCCCGGATATCCGATTGTGGCATAAGCCGTAGTCAAATCTACGTCAGTCATATCGAAACTCTCCACCAAATTATCAGGGAAATGTGTTGCTGCGAGGCGGGAGGAATAAGAAGTTTTGGCTTCCATTGAAAAACCTGCCATAGCGCCTACAGTATGCTTGCCAAAAGAATTGTCATAATTCAGTAACGTCTGAAACAGGTAGGAATGATTACGTCCGTCGGTGCGATTAGCGGTAGCATAGTAACCTTCGCCCGTGTTCCAACGATTAGAGATGGAACTGGGCAAGAAACTCCGCGCCTGCGTACTACGGAAATTATAAGAACCTGTTACTTCCGCACGCAAACCATCAAACAACTCGGCACGGATAAATGCGGAAGTATTGACGCGGGCATCTTCCGTCATACTCGACTTACGTTCCAACGTAGCTACCGGACTGACACGGGTGCCGGCCCAACTATATCTGCTGTAAGGCTCCGCCCCTGTATAAAGGCCTGCTTCCGACTCGGCAAACGGCACCATAGAAAGTACAGCCACAGCATCCGCCGTTCCGCCGTTATTCCACGACATGGAAGGAGCCAGGTTGACACCCAATGTAATGCGGTTGAATATGGTAGTCTGCATGTTGGCACGCAGGTTAAGTCTTTTATAAGAAGTATTGACAGCAATACCTTTCTGGTCTACATAACCCAAACTCACGCGATAGTTGGACTGGTCCGTAGAATTAGATACCGACAAGGTATAGTTTTGTTTAGGAGCCAAACGGAAAACTTCATCTTGCCAGTCAATAGCCATCAGGTCGCCGTATCCGGGCTGTATCCAGCGAGGGTCATTTACATACGACGTATTTACAGAACCGCCGGTATAAGCCAGACGTATTTCATAATCATCGGTCGCCATAGCGCCTTTCGAACCATACGCCTTTACATAATTCTGGTTATTGATTTCCGAGCGCCAGGCAATCCATTCTTCCGGTGTCAGCACATCCAGCTTCTTCTCCATCTGCTGAATACCGAAAGAAGCGGAGAACTGCACGTTCACCTTACCCGTTTTCGGCGCTTCTTTAGTTTTGATAAGGATAACGCCGTTAGCGCCGCGCGAACCGTAGATAGCAGAAGAGGAGGCATCTTTTAACACATCGATGGATTCGATATCGTCTGCATTCAAATCACTTAGGTCATCTACCGGAATACCATCAACTACATAAAGCGGTTGATCGCTGGCATTGATAGATGCAGCGCCTCGGATATGTACTTCCAGTTCGCCACCCGGCGCCCCGCTGTTTGTAGTAATCTCCACACCTGCCAATTGTCCTTGCAGCGAAGACAGTACGTTTTCATTCTGCCTATCTGCAACTTTCTCGCCTTTCAAGGTAGCGATGGAACCGGTCACATTCCCTTTCTTGGCAGTACCATAACCGATAACCACAACTTCGTCCAACGCCAAATCCGCCACTTTCAACTTCACATTATATACATTTTTCCCTCTGCCCAATGTTATCTTGGCTGTTTCGTAGCCCACGTATGAAATCTCCAGCTGTCCGGCATCTTTGGGAACAGAAAGCTTGAATTGTCCGTCCAACCCCGTAATAGTCATACTATTTGTTCCTTTCACTACTACAGTGGCGCCGATAGCAGGTTGTCCCGTTTCATCCAATACAGTACCGCCGATTTCCCGATTCTGCGCCGTTGCCGTGACACCACATAGCAGGAACAACAAAATGCAGAGCATTGAGACTGTCGCCCGCCTAAAGTCATAAATCTTTCTCATCTTATTTTTCATGGTCAATAAAGTTATCATATAAGAAACCGAAATGTGTATTTCACACTACCATTCGTGTATTTTGTATCTGCAAAAGTAGCGGTCTGAGTCGATTCCCGCATGTAATTATGTACAGAAAGTATGCAAAAAAGCCCACTATACGCCATTCATAAAGCCCACAAAGCATTCTATGCAATCACTGTATAAATGTATAGGATATCTGAATAATATTGCATGTATTTGAAATAAAGGTTGCGTAACTTTGCCAACAGATAAATCAAATCCTGAAATAAATATCATGAAAAAGTTTCTATTGACAGCAGCAATTTTATGCTCGCTGACTGCTCTCGGACAAAGTAAGCGCAACCAGCCGGCAACCGTCATCATCACTGCCGGACAGTCAAACACAGACGGACGTGTATTAAACAATGCACTTCCCGATTATATCCGACAAAATAAATATAAGTATTGCCAATGGTGCTATGGAAGTGCCGGCCAGCAAATAACGGGAGAGTTTGAAACTTTTTGGCCCCGCATGGTACACCAAGCGCGTCCGGGTCGATGGGCTTATGACGCCGTAACCTATTACTGGTTGGAGCAGGCGCTTCAAAAAGACTTCTATGTAATAAAATGGTCTTTGGGCGGAACAGCTATCGACACAGGTTGCAGCAGTACAAGCGGTAAATATTGGTCGGCCGACCCGAAATGGCTTGCCGCCAACTATTCAACAGCTACCGGTGGAAAATCACTTTTACTCTCGTTTACAGAAAACATTTCAGCGTGTATCGACAATAAATTGGATAAACTCCCCGAAGGATATGAAATCAAAGCTTTTCTATGGCATCAAGGCGAAAGCGATCGGCACAAAGGCAAAAATTATTATAAAAATCTAAAGGACGTGGTAGCGTATGTACGTAATTTCCTTGTAGAGAAAACCGGAAACAAGCGATACAAAAAGCTCCCCTTCATCTGTGGTACAGTATCCCGTAGTAATAAACAATACAGCGCCGACGTAGAAGCCGCGCTCTACAAGCTCGCCAAGGAAGATAAGAACTTTTACGTCATAGATATGTCTAAAGCCGAACTACAAAGAGACCAACTGCATTTTACTGCTGAAGCCGCCGAATATTTAGGAATTGAGATGTATAATAAGCTGGTTGAATTGGGCATTGCCGGTAAAAAAGCAAAGAAAATAGGTATTAAATAATAAGATTCTCGTAGAAAATTTTGTGTAAGTAAAAAGGTTCGGGCTTGTGAAAGTCCGAACCTTTATGTTTGATATACACGGCAGATATTCAATATCTGTCTTCCCAATCAATAATCCTCAATTTATTTTAGGTTTCAGCTCATCCGGTGAGTCCTTTGTATACGACTTTACATTCCCTGCCACTTTTGTAAACAACTCCTGTACCTGTTCAAGAGATACAGTAGCCGAAGGACGGAAACTATCAGAATTCATATAATCCAGAATAGCTTTATACATCTGACGGGCAACAACACGCTTTTCCGGCTGTGAAGTAATATCCATACTCGTCATCATTAACTTTCCATTCAACACATTTGCTTCAAACAAGACTCCTAGCTTACGGCTGATAAACCAGGTATCTATACTCTGAACTATCGGCTGAAAATTACCCGGAAAATTTGTGAACTGCATCACTTGCGCTTTGTTCAGCAGCTCCCACCATTGTAAATTACTATGGTATTCGGTAGGAAATTCCTTAAACAACGGATGATATTCATTAAGAAAAATGCCGGTGGTATGCGGCGGACGCATTTTGAACCAGGATGTATTCCAAAATACGGGAGTAAAATGTTGTACCACTTCTTTACCATAGCTCACTTTTCCGGCTGCGGTAATCAGAACCTTGCCTTCTTGTTTCAACACAGAAATAGCTCGTTCATCCAATGTATCCGTAATGTACACATCGCCTTCCGCCGGTTCCACACGTGCCGGATATACCCAAAAGTCCCAATCGTTCACGGCATCCGTATTCTCAATGCGTATTTCCAGATTCAATTTCCGTGGAGTATCAACAGCATCCAACTTTAAATCCACACTCCCCAAAGAGATAAGATTACCTATGGGAATATTACCACTACCAACTACTCCATGAGCATAAACCTTTCCATATTTATCCTTAACCGTATAAACAGTTCTTGCTCCCCGTAACGGCATTGCTCCGAAATGGGCAACCTCTATATCCGCATGAAAAGTTTCATCACCGGTATACGCAAATTTAGGAATCCGCGCTAACGGAACAGTCGGACTACAAAAACGCCTGAACTTCTCCGCATCGATATAACCTTTTTCCTCGAAAAATACGTTAAGCACTCCCACCAATGCCGTTCCCTGGCCGGAATAATCATTTAATGCCAATAGTTGAAAACCCGCATAATCGGGCGTACGTAATGTTTTCTCTATTTCATGCTTGTAACAAATAGCTTGTAACTTACCCGACGCCACCATGAAATCATGAGCTTGACCACTCATATCGTTATCTTCCAGTATATCTCGGAATATCTCAAAATTCCGGGCTTTATTTACTCCGGTGTACTTACGGATTTCATTAAAATCAGGGAACACACACCATTGCCCTGTCTCATGCGAAACGTAAGGTTGTTTCACCGTATCAATCTTGGCACGGTAATCCGACATGCTTTCCGGTTGCCGTTCCGCCCATGTCAATCCCCGCGCACCGGCCTTTACGTGATACTGATTATGCGGTTGCCACTGCCAACTGCCACCAACCGACGCTCCTGTATATACACGACGGGGATCTGTCGCTTTCCAATAATCCACGAACTTACTCACCCAATTTACCCAACGCCCGGAAGGCTCGTTGCCACAAGCAAGCATACAGTAGGAAGCGTAGTTACCATACGCTTTCGTCAGAGCAATGGTTTCATCCATCAGATATTTGTCAATAGGTTGTCCATTCCCCAGCTTCGGGCCGTGATTAGGCCAGCTCGGCCCTTCGGGTTGAAGATAAAAGCCTACAAGGTCAGCAGCAATAAAGGCCGCTTCCGGTGGGCAGAAAGAATGGAACCGCATATGATTCAATCCATAGTTACGGCAAATACGGAATACACGCTCCCAAGAAGCAACATCCATCGGAGCGTACCCCGTTAACGGAAAATCACAGTTTTCAACTGTACCTCTCAACATCGTCTTACGCCCGTTTACATAAAACCATTTACCGTTTATCGTAAATTCGCGCATTCCGAATTGTACCTGCTTCGTTTCTATTTGTTTTCCATTCTTCAAAGTTGCCGTTAAACGATAGAGAGCCGGACTGAACTCATCCCACGTCAGAAAATTCTGTCCCATCGGCAGTTCCATTTCAAGCGGATTATCACCTTTTCGCACAGTAACGGTTTGGTATACCGGAGCAATCTCATGGTTGACATTCGTATTAAAGCTCCTCGCTGAAAGAGCTATCTCCCCTTTTGCTGAAGAAGATGCCCGCACATTCATACGTACAAGAGCTTTCTTTCCTGCAAGGTCGGGATATACCTGTATATCCTCAAAAAAGACTTCCGGTGTAGATTGCAACTCTATCTTACCGACAATACCGTTCCAATTACCTTGTGTCTGGTCTGTGATACTATGCGAATCCGGACCGACGTTAATCTCTTTAATCCGGTTGTCCACACGAATAGTCACCAAGCTACTTTTTCCCGGAGTGACATAAGAAGTCAGGTCATACACATGAGGCACGCAAAGACTGTTCCGCATACCGACTTCCCGATGATTAATCCACACGGTAGTTTCTATATGAGGACGCTCCAGAAAGAGTACGATCCGTTCTCCTTTCCAGCTATCAGGAACCGTCACCTTCTTCTGATACCATGCCACCCCAACGTAATGCTTATCCGGCGTCAGGAAGAAAGGCAGTTTAACCTGACCGTCTATACGGTACTTTTCCATATAAGGGTTGAAATAGTAAGAGCTATCATAAAGGCTCCCTGTCCATTTGGTACGGACGGTTACATCATCCCCTTTCAGTTTTTCGGGCATTGACCCGGGCAGATTTATCCGGTCGCTCAAGGTTTTATTAAACCACTCTTCACGGACACCTTTATCCTCACGGTCTATTTGAAAAGCCCATTTGCCGGACAAGCTGACCGAGTGGTTTTGTCCCACTACGGCCAACGAGCCGGCAAATGTCATAAGCAAACTTGCTATAATATGTTTCATAAATTACTCTCTATTCTGCAATTACTCCCGCCCAACTGTTACACCAACGGAAATTACCTACATTGCCAATGAAACCGCTACGGTTTCTGAAAGAAATGGAACGGATGGCATGTTTCAATACATTTTCCGCATCTCCCTCGGCAACACATGAGGCTTCTGCCGGCTCTTCCGCAGTCAGTTCAGGGTCAACAAACAAAGACACTTTCTGATTGGCATAATCCAGTTTCAACACCAGTAAGTGAGTTTTATCATAATCGTAAGCCATGGTTGTTTCAGCCTTCACTTTCAACAGACTCGTTCCGAAACGGATTCTATCGCTACCCTCACGAGCCACATAAATATTGGCACGGTTGCTACCGCCCACATAGCTGGCGCTTACTCCCAAAAAGTCTGCCATACCACTTGCTCCGAGCTTGGAGAAGTTTACTAAGCAAGACAAGTAAAATGTACCGCGACCATATTGCTTTCCATCAGTCATGGAGTAGATACTGAAACGAGCGCCTTTCGTACCGGCAGGATAACCGCCTATGCTAATAGACGGGCCCTTTTCTGCATATCCTTCGTAAACAAGCTCTTTACCTATGGTAGGACTTGGATTGGTATTAGGTTTTGAAGAAAATGCTCCACACCATGTATTTATGGCAATTGGCGCCGTTTTCTCACTATAAACCGATTTCTCCAATTTGTCACCATCTTTATATCCTTGCAATAAGTCTTTTTTCAAAATCTGTGCATTTCCGGTAAAAGCAAATGCAGCCAATGCCAATGTAAAAATTACCTTTTTCATGATTTTATGTATTTAAGTTGTTATTCTTTAATTTCCATCCGGCTTCTCTATCTCTGTAAATGGTGACAGGTTCCATTTAAAATTCTTGAATTTATCCGGTTTTGCGGGGTCAAAGTTAGCATAATCTGCTTTTAAATCTTTCACAATAGGAAGATTTGCTTTCTTCATTCCCTCAATTACGCATTTTGCTACCTCATAAGCTCCAAAAGTATTAAAATGTGTGTTATCTTTCAGTTCCTGAGTCTGTCCGGGATAAGTATTTGCCGGATAATGTACATAGAGATGCTTGGATTCTTCTACCCCCATTGTTTCACATAATACTTTTGTCATGTCCTGCAAGTCAATGACAGGGATATTCTCACGTACGGCAATATCCCGGATAGCGGCAGGATAATCGGCATGCGTATCCTTGATTTTGCCATTCTTATCATACTGACGGCGGCGAGTTGGCGTAACCAACACCGGATAAGCTCCTTTCAGGCGAGCCTCATCAATAAACTGTTTGATATAATAGGAGAAAGAATAGTAAGCTCCTTTACCCGGTCCTTTCTGTTTTTGGTCATTATGACCGAATTCTATCAGCAAGTAGTCGCCTTTTTTCATCTGGGTCAATAGTTTATCCAAACGTTTTCCACCGATGAAAGTATTGGCAGAAAGCCCCGATTCGGCATAATTGGCTATACAAACTTTATCCGTAAAGAAACGGGTAATCATTTGTCCCCAGCTTGCCCAAGGCTCATTATCATTATCGACGACCGTTGAATTACCACAAAGAAATACAGTAGGAACCTTGTCAACCCTTTCAATCACTAAAGAAGATAAACGGGGAGCATCACCATTAAACTCCAAGGTTAGTTTATCGTCCCAATTCAGTTTCTTCTTCTCACGTTCCTTGATTTTTACTTTCTGATTACCCTTAATAACGGTATTACGTTTATTAATTGTAAAAGTCTCCGTTACGAGTTCTCCTTTCTTTGTGTCGAGGTTCTCAATGAAAAGACGGCGTGATTCACCACGAACTGTGGTACTGCCGGCAGAATCTTTACTTCCCAATGTTACAGTCACTCTATAATTGCCATCAGGAACATTTACCGAGAAAAAGAAAGGCGCGTTACTTTTACCGTCCCAAGCAGGCTGAAAGTCATAACCATAACCCGAATCATTATTAAACAAAATTGAGGGAGTTATTTTGGTAAAGCCTTCTTGTTCTTTCTTATCAGACGAGAAATCGAATTTGAAAGTTTGAGCTTGGGCAAGCAAAGAGCTTGCCACAAGCAGCAGAGAATAAACAAATATTCTTTTCATAATTCAATGATTAAAAAGCTACGGCAAAGCGGAAGAAACCTTTGGTTCCATTACTAACTCTACCAATAAATAAATTGGTTCCCTCAGCAACTGCACGTAAAGGAGATATCCACGCATTAGATGATCCTCTAAAATCACTTGTCCAATAAAATCTATCAGAAGCCACAGCATCATAGTCACTATATTGTAATAAGCTTCCTCCAATTTTTGTGATACTTGCAGAAATAACAGCATAGTTATTTTCGATAATATTCAGTTCCTCATAAGAGGGTAAATACCATCCAGAAGTTTTTCCTTCTTCAATAACCACAGTAGTACGATAAGTATTAAGGAAATCTACAAAATCCGTTCCTAGCCCCCCTACATTATCAGCAGCGAGCTCTGTAACCTTAGTATTATTATAACCTACTATTTTTGTAGGAACATTATTAATACTTAACGTAGCGTCAATATAACCAGAGGCATAATCTTGGGTATTCAGCCATTCCTTATAATCAGATTTGGTTGATCCAAATCTACCGCTAACAGCACCACTCTTACTGATAGCATTATTAAGCGCTATCGCCAATCCATTAACACATGAAGGACATTCTCTCTTCAAGACATCTTGAGTCTCGGTATATGTACCATTATACAGTACTGACGGTTGAGGATTACCTACATAATACACAACACCAATAATACTTGCTTTTACAGCTTCATCCAATTGCTCCAGATTATAATCTTTATCAATAGTCGTACCATCCTTACAAAGGAAATCCCCTATCTCCAGCGTAGGATTATAATTAACCTCTTCTTCCACACCGATATTCCCTTCAACATTAGGTGTCCATCCATCAATAGTCGGAGAATCAATCTGTAACTTTTCACCACTTTCCGTCTTACTCAAATCAACAGTATACTGGTATTCCTGAGAACTATCCAAAGCAGGTTTCAAACTTCCTGCATAGATTTTATCTCCTACCTCAATAACCAATTGAATAGGCTCCGCTTCACTTTCGGCAACTACCGGTGGTAAAATAATAGAAGAGGTAGTACCTAATGTAGTTTCCACCTTTACGCTTCCTTTAGTAGATCCAGGTTTCACTTCACCGGTAGCAGTATCGAAAGTTCCATCAATAATAACTCCCTGCAATGTATAGGAGATAGAAGTTTCCGCTTTAGTTTCAGCAGCGCCGCCATTCGCAATATTCAGACTCACTTTACTCATCTGATGCTTGAATTTAAAGGCTACATTCGGATTACTCCGCGAAGCAGTTGCCTTAGCATACATAAAATCTATCGCATTATGGCCCTACATACTTACCTGCTTCATCAATAATCTTAAAATCAAGTACTCCTGCGGATATATTTTCATTACCTGTATACGGATAATAAGCAGTATATTCAACCTCATCATTACCTAAAATATAAATTCCTGTAGTACTGGAGAATTCACCGGTAACACTACCTGCCACATATTTGATATTCAGATTCGGATTAGAGAGATTATCGCTTACACCGATTGCATCACCTACCGTCCAAGCAATACCGTCATCGCTCACGCGCGTGTTCACCTGATCGATACTGGCCGACACTATCAGTTTAGACCCTGCAATATCTTGCCCGTCATAATCGTTATTACAGCCGCTTAGCAGAGCTACTGCAACAGCACTTGTCAAAAGAATCTTTTTCATCTTCATGATATTAAATATTTATTAGATTATTAAAGTTAAACCGCCATGTTTATTCGCTGATTCTGTTGCAAATGTAAACAATGTCTCCCAAACCAGCCATGACGTTTATTCACTTTGCATGTAATTTCATCCACTGCCCCAACAGCGTTCTTTTTCCATGTATTGTGTACATATATACATAATTAATAGAAAAATATCCGTTACTTTTGACCTCGAAAAACAATATTCCCGTAACCCAAGAACTGAAAAAGATATGAGAAAGCACCTGTATTATCTAATCGCATCCATGCTGATTATTACTATAAGCTTAAACGCCCAGACTAACTACAACTACAAGAAATTGCAACGTGAAAATCTCGGACGTGGCGTAGTCGCTATCCGCAAAGACGCTTCTACCGTCACCATTTCATGGAGATACCTCTCATCCGACCCTATGGATACCGAGTTCAACGTATATCGTAACGGGAAAAAAATCACCTCGCAACCGGTCAGTACCGGCACCTTATATAATGACGCGTACACAAGCCGGAATGCTGCAACTTATGAAGTGCGCCCTGTTGTAAAAGGAAAAGAGACCAATCATAAGAACGGCCGTTATACCCTGCCCGCCAATGCCCCGACAGGTTATATCCGGATACCGATGAACAAACCTGCAAACGGCGTCACTCCTGCGGGAGATACTTATACCTATTCGCCCAACGACGCCTCAATAGGCGATATAGATGGAGACGGGGAATATGAAATCATCTTGAAATGGGATCCGAGCAATTCCCACGATAATGCTCACGACGGCTATACTGGTGAGGTGCTGATAGACTGTTACCGCCTGAATGGCGAACAACTATGGCGCATCAACCTCGGAAAGAACATCCGTGCCGGTGCCCATTACACACAGTTTATGGTCTATGATTTGGACAATGACGGCAAGGCCGAGGTAGTAATGCGTACAGCCGACGGGAGCATAGACGGTAAAGGCAATATCATAGGTGATGCCACCGCCGACTATCGTGAACCGGGAGAGATGTATACTCCCCGAAAGAGGAAAGGAGATACCCGAACACCCGAACCGAGACTCCGTAATCAAGGACGTATCTTTAAAGGAAAAGAATACCTCACCGTATTCTCCGGCATGACGGGAGAAGCCTTGCAGTCCATCGACTACATTCCCCAACGAAATGAGTTGAGAGGCTGGGGCGATAATCGTGCCAACCGTAGCGATCGTTTCCTTGCATGTATCGCCTATCTGGACGGTATCCATCCCAGTGTAGTCATGTGCCGCGGTTATTATACCCGTACCGTCCTTGCCGCTTTCAACTGGAACGGAAAGAATCTGACGAACTCCTGGACCTTTGATACGAATGAACCGGGCAATGAGAATTTTGCCGGTCAAGGTAATCACAACCTGCGTGTAGCAGACATAGACGGCGACGGCTGTGATGAGATAGTCTACGGTTCCATGACCGTAGACCACAACGGGAAAGGACTGTACTCCACCGGCATGGGACACGGTGACGCACTGCACCTCACACAATTCGACCCGTCCAATCCGCGGCTGCAGATATGGGCATGCCATGAAAATAAGAAAGACGGCTCTACCTTCAGAGATGCAGCCACAGGGGAAGTCATTTTCCAGCTACCGCATCATACGGACGTAGGGCGTTGCATGGCAGCCGATATCGACCCAACCCACCCCGGCGTAGAGATGTGGTCGGCACGTTCCGAAGGCATACGCAATATCAAAGGAGAAATCGTGGCTCCCAAAGTAAAGAAGCTCCCGATGAACATGGCCGTATGGTGGGACGGAGATTTACTACGGGAGATGCTCGACAAGAATATCATCAGCAAATATAACTGGAGAGTGGAAACATGCACACCGCTTGTCACTTTCGAAGGTACAGCCGGCAATAACGGTACAAAATCCAATCCATGCCTGCAAGGTGACATCATAGGTGACTGGCGTGAAGAAGTATTGTTACGCACCACCGACAACACGGCATTACGCCTATACGTAAGTACCGTTCCCACAGAGTATCGTTTTCACACATTCCTTGAAGACCCTGTATACCGTATCAGCATAGCCACTCAAAATGTAGGATATAACCAGCCTACCCAGCCCGGATTCTACTTCGGACCGGACTTAAAAGGCGTATTCAGAGGATGCCGGTTAAAACAAAAATAAATCAGGTAATAGGTTATTGAAATTTCCTACCGGCAAACGAACGTTTCAAAATATACCGCCATATACCATAACAATAACATCTGTCATCATGAAAAGATTAAAAACAATATTCCTTTTACTTTGCCTGCCGATAATGCTGACAGCCAAAGAATACTATGTGGCAACCAACGGCGACGATGCCAATACGGGCAGCATCGATTCTCCTTTCGCTACGCTGGCGCGTGCGCAGGCGGAAGTAAAAGCCGGCGATATAGTATATATCCGCGGCGGGAGATATATCATGGAAGAGTCGCAAATTATGGGAGAAAGAGAAAAAATCTACGCCTGCGTATTCCTGATGGACAAAAGCGGAACGGACAACGAACACCGTATCTGTTACTTCGGTTATCCGGGTGAACGTCCGATATTCGACCTCTCTCAAGTAAAGCCCTTCGAGAAGCGTGTCAGCGTGTTCTATGTCAGCGGCTCCTACCTGCATTTCAAGAATATCGAAGTAGTAGGTACACAAGTCACCCTTGTCGGGCATACCCAATCTGAATGTTTCAGCAACCGGGGCGGCAATAACAATATCTATGAGAACCTGTCCATGCACGATGGCATGGGAATCGGTTTTTATCTGGTGAAAGGAGCTGACAACCTGATATTGAACTGCGACGCTTACAATAACTACGACACCGTTTCGGACGGTGGCAGGGGCGGTAATGTGGACGGCTTCGGCGGACACCCCGACAACAATGGAAGCGGTAATGTATTCAGAGGTTGCCGTGCATGGTGGAACAGTGACGACGGCTTCGACCTCATCAACTCCGGCCAAGCCGTTGTGATAGACCACTGCTGGTCTTTTTACAACGGTTACCGGCCGGGCAGCACCTCCGCCAAAGCGGGAGACGGTACCGGCTTCAAGGCGGGTGGCTACGGCATGAGTGACAGTCCCAAAGCCCCTGAAATCATACCGATGCACGAAGTAAAAAACTGTATAGCTTATTACAACAGCAACAAAGGTTTTTATGCCAATCATCACCCGGGCGGCATCCTTTGGTCCAACAACAGCGGATATAAGAACCCGTCCAACTATTGCATGCTCAACCGTAAATCGATAGAAGAAGCTGTTGATGTAGCCGGATACGGACATATCCTAAAAAACAATCTCTCGTACAGTCCGCGAAGTGCGGAGAAACATATCATCGACATTAATGAAAGTCTGTGTCAAACAGCCAATAACAGTTTTCTGCCTACGGTTATGATACTTACAGAAACAGATTTCCTTAGTCTGGATGCCGGCCAGCTAACAGCAGAGCGCAAAGCAGACGGCAACCTGCCGGACATTACATTCCTGCAACCCTCGGAAAGCAGCCGGCTTTACGCCACCCGGATAGGATATTCGTTCGAAGCCCCTGTTACCGATGAAGACAATGACGGAGTCGATGACAATACAATAATTGGTGAGAAAGACTGGCTCATGGAAGCCGCCATTCATGTAAATAACAGCATTGCCAGCATAGAAGGACCGGGAGCGGAGGAATTTACCGCTTTCTACATCAACGGACAAAAAGTGAAAATGAGTAACGGAACTGTCGACTTATCCGCATATAACGGCAAACTGAATCTGAAAGCGACCTCTACTCAAGGCGGCATCGTGAAACTTACCCTACACAAATAAAGTTTATAAACAGCATAATCATGAAAAGAATCATCCATACATTCGTTATCGCCTTTCAGTTTATCATCTTATCAGCAGTTCTCACTGCCTGCAAAGAAGACGACGGTAACATCTCCTCACCTCAGGAAGTCACTCCCTCATTCTTCTGGGAAGGGAGTTCATTTCAGCTGGAAACGGACAACGGTTGGGGTATTACCCGCTTTGCCAACCGCGTCGCCCTTAGCAATTTCCATCAAAAATGCCAATACCATCTCTCATGGGACGGCGGTTCGGGAGCAGGAGAAAAGACAAACGGTATTTTAAAGATAGCCGAAGCAGGAAAGAAACTGCAAACCATCCGTCTCGACGCATTGCTCATAGAAGACATCAATGGAATGTATTACAACATCCATTTCCAAAAAGGCGAAGCAACGGGTATATTGCTATTCTCCAAATAACCATGCAAGAACAGACGGAATGTCACAAAACAACCATTATCAAGCTTGTGATATACCGTCTTTGTTCTTTTGATAAGTTGAAGGAGACACCCCGAATTGCGTCTTGAAGCATTTACTGAAATAGAAAGGATCATTGATGCCTACCTGATAAGCCACTTCCGCAACAGTGGCATCCGTCTTCAGTAACAACTCCGCCGCTTTCTTCATACGCATTACACGCAGATACTCTTTGGGCGCATAACCGGTAACTCCTTTCACCTTCCTGTAAAATATGGTTCGACCCAATGCCATCATAGAAGCAAAATCATCCACAGTAAAATCAGGATTATCCAATTGTTCCTCCACGATACGTGTCAGCTTATCGGTAAACTCTTTATCCTTATCTGTCGTGCATATCACCGGACGTATCATGGAAAGGTCGCTCGAGAACTTCTCACGCAGTTTATCCCGTTGCTCAATCAGCTTAAATACGCGTGCCAGCAATAGCTTTGTACTGAACGGTTTCGTAATATAGGCATCCGCTCCGTTTTCCACCCCTTCCAAGTGACTTTCGGGCGCATTCAAGGCAGTAAGCAGAATGATAGGGATATGGCTCGTATTAAAGTCGCTTTTCAATTTTCCGGTAACCTCGAATCCCGATAGCCCCGGCATCAGGACATCACAAATTATCAAATCAGCGTCATACGAGTAAGCCCGTTCCAACCCGGCATTACCGTCTGCTTCCGCCATTACTTCAAAGTAAACGGAAAGCTCCTCTTTCAAGAACTCACGTACATCCGTATCATCTTCTATAATCAACAGTTTCCGTTTATTCAAAGGTACGACCGGCAGACCTTCTTCCTGTATCTCTTCCTTATCCTGCCCTGTATCCTCACCTATACCGGAAACCATCCTCTCTTCCATGTCCGACAAATGTTTCTGCGCCATTTCTTCCTCACGAAGCAGAACATTGTTAGGTATCAAAAAATCTTTCTCTTCATAAACCGAAGTATCGGTAGAAAGCACCACCGTAAAGACAGAACCGCCTTCGGGATTTTCATCATACGTTATAGTCCCTTTATGAACATTTACCAATTCATGGGTCAGATGAAGCCCCACCCCTACACTGCTACCGGAAAAGTTACTCTGCATGAAACGTTTGAAAAGCTGGTCGCGTTTCTCTTTAGGGATACCGACACCGGAATCGGTTACCTTAATAACTAATTTATGAGCGGCGGCATCCACCTGTATAGAGAAATCTACTTTCCCACCCGATGGAGTATATTTGAACGCATTAGAAAGCAAATTATAAATAACCTTATCCAAATTACCCTTATCAATGAACATTTTATAAGACGCCGCGGAAGGGATAAACCTGAAGTCCATTTTCTTGGACTCGGCGGCATCCTTGAAACTCAGATAAATTTCATAAAGGAACGCTATAACATCGGTTTCTTCCAACGAAAGAGCAAGCTTGTTATTCTGCATTTTCCTAAACTCAAGCAGTTGATTAATAAGTCTCAGCATGCGTTGTGTGCTCTTATCCATGACTTTTACCGAGTAGGCCATTTCTTTGGGTATCTTGCCAACACGATGCATCTTCTCCAAAGCAGCCTGAATCAGCGTCAACGGAGTACGAAACTCATGGGAGATATTGGTAAAGAATACCAGCTTGTATTCCGTAAGCTGTTCCTCCACTTTAATCTTATTACGCAAATCATTCATGTTGCGAATAATACGATAGACCGTATAGAACACAAAAACTATAAACAGAAAATAAAGCAGATAAGCCCAAGTAGTACGCCAGAACGGCGGCGCAATGACAATCCGGAGCATCGTATCCTTATCGCCCCACTGTCCTGCAGCATTACATGCTTTTACATGCAAATTATAGATACCCGGTTTCAAATTTTTATAGGCAGCAAAAGTCAAGGTAGACGGAATACTCCATTCTTTATCATACCCTTCCAATTTATAGCTGAACTTTGGCGGAATCGTAGTAGAATAATCCAGCGTAGAAAAGTTTATTCCGAACGAATTCTGGTTATATCTCAAATGAATGTCACGGACATAAGCAAGGGAATATTCCAAAGGTGAATTAGGTTCATCGGAAGATACCGATATACCGTTCAGCTTCAATTCGGTGAAAGTAACGGAAGGAATACTTTGCACGCTTTCCACTTGCGACGGGTTAACGATAGTCAGTCCTTGATTGGTTCCCATAATAATCCTGCCATCCCGCAATCTCAACGCACTGCTTTCGCTATATACATTGCACAGCATATCGCTGGAGAAGAAGTAGTTCTCAAAAGTCTTTGAGCCAGGAAAAAAGCAGGAAACTCCATATTCGGTAGTAATCCATACTTTACCTTCCGTATCTTCTACAAAAGCCTGTACCATACTGTTCACTAAACCATTGGCTACACCATAATGAGTAAAATTCAGCTTGCCGTAATCATTACCGGGCGTACAAATACAGAACCCCGCACCGGATTCGGCAATCCATATATTTCCCTTGCTGTCCTGCATTATATGCCGCACTTCATTACTCAGCAAACTTCGGTTACTCCAATTATAATGGTGATAGGCTTTAGGATTTGCCAACAATTCCTCAGGACGGAATACAAATATACCATCACTCGTGCCTGCCCAAATCCATCCTTGTTTGTCCTCAATCAATACGCGTATGCGTTTCTGCGAATAGTATTCATTGAGGAAATGACGGAATTTATAGCCGCCCTGTCCATCGGGTTCGGCAAGGTCCAGCCCACCGCCAAAGGTACCGATCCACATCCGCCCTTTACTATCGCGCAACATACAAAATACTTCATTGGCTGCAAGCGAATTCACATCATCAACCCGATAAGTGTACTTTTTATCTCCCGCATACAGTCCATCACCCCTACTTCCCAACCAAAGGACACCTGTGGAATCTTCACAAAGCGCGTATATATTTTTGCCATAGACAGCTTTGTCCTTTAGGCAAGACAGTACAGCATCGTATACATAAACCTTTCCATCGCGAGTACCCAGATAAATATCCCCATTAGTTGCGGCAGCCAGCATACGAACATTATTCACATGTGTTTCCGTATCGTATTTCACCGGCTCCGGATAGAACTGTGCGGCTCCCTCATTCACTACCTTCAAATGAGACACTCCCGTATACTCGGAACTCAACCAAATGCTCCCCGAACGGTCTTCCATGATATATTGCAGGGCATTGGACGAAATCAATGAGGAACGGCTGTCATCCGCTTTGAAATGGCGCAGTTCGTCAGTCCGCAAATCATAGGTAAAAAGCCCGTTGCCATAAGTTGAAATCCAAAGAATATCACGTGAGTCGTGTACTACATGATAGCGTTCCATATCGATATACCCCACCTTTTCTTGGAGCATCAGTTGAAAAACTTTCACGACGCCGGTTCCCGACTGAATATAATATAGCTTACCTGTCTTGTTGTGTACCCAATAATTCCCCCGGTTATCTACAGCAACTTCACCGCCGGGAATATTCCACTCCGGTGGTGAGGGTTTCAAAGCATTGCTCTCCAAATCAAAAACGAAACTGCCTTTTGAAGTAAAGATAACCCATTGGTTCCCAACCGACAAACTACCCGGCAAATCCATACCCGAGGATACATCCGGCAACTTTGCCGCAAAGGCAAGCCGCCCCTTCTTATCCGCAGTCCAAATTTCACCTTCGATGGTTATAAAGCAGGTTTTGTCTTTAAAACGATAGGCACGCTGGAAATAATGTGACTTATCAACACACTGCAACGCATTATCTTTCCAATAATAAAGTCCTCTATCCGTACCAATCCACACCCGTTTACCGCTATCCTGCAACACAAACAGGATATTGTCCGATTGGAGCTGTCCACTTTTCGCATTAAAGACTTCCGAAACAAACTTGCTTTCTCTATATTGTATACGCCGACAGCCTTGCCCCCGTCCCCATAACCAGACTTCGTCAGATAATATGGTTATATATCCGTAGTGGTCTTCATGTTCCCCACATCCGGTGAAATCCACGAAACAATCCTTCTTCAAATCATAACAACTGAAACGATCGGCAGAGGTAGATATCCACAAGAAGCCGTTATTATCTTCATACAAATGCTTGACCCGTCGGTCTGCAAGTGAAATACGTCCGTTATTTTTAGGCAGGAAAGTACGAAACGAATTACCGTCATAACGGTTCAGTCCGTTCAGTGAACTCATCCAAATAAAGCCTTTGCTATCCTGATAAATATAACGGACAGAATTATTGGACAATCCGTCCGCTGTAGTCAGATATTGTACATGTACCTTAACGGAAGCATAACCCGACAAATTCATTAGTGCAACAAGACACACTACCAGAAAGGTATAAATTCTTCTCCCGCAGACTCTTTGTTCTATGTTTTTCATAAGTTTCCGATGTCGTTACGGCAAAAGTAGTGATTTTCTCCGTATTACGGGGAACTTCTATCTAATAGTTACTATAATTTCATCGCCAAAAGGGTCGAAGTCGAAAAATGCTTTATCGGAACGAAGTTGTACGGGAAGTTTCTTTTTCCCTTGTCGGACGGAAAGTTTCTTTATAGTTTTCCCCTCAATGACCATAGTCAACGGTTCTGTAAAAAGTTTCTTATCCAAAGATAATTCCGGAACGATATATAATTTATTCTTTTTCTCCGTTACCCTCAAATGAATCGCTTCCTTTTCTTTGAGATAGGAAACAACCTCACAGAAAGTTCCGACCCATACTTTGTCTTCATTGGCTTTGACCTGATCCCAGTGTTCCCACAAAAGTTGCGGATTTCGGAAAGCATCATACCCGTAAGTCAGACCGTGCGTCATACCCACACCCCAATCACCCGTCCTAATCAGTGTTTCCAGCCACTTCTGCAAATCGCGGGCTGTACGCTTACTGCCTACGGAACGTTGTTTTAGCCGCGTACCCACACGGTTTCGAGCAACAAATTCCATTGCGTCTCCTTGCTTCGTATTATTGGGATAAGCGTATGTACGAGGCATTATACCGACATTGGCATATATCGCACTGTCGTTTTTCATTATATCTTCCTTGAGTACGTCAAACGGGAATTTGGCAAAATTACGATGGGCCCAGCCATGATTGGAAATCTCATGCCCGTTTTCCACCATTTCTTTCAATTGAGGCCACGTTACACGAGTAGTATCTCTCACGCGTCGCTCATCCTTATTCACTTTAGAACCATTAACAAAAAAAGTTCCGCGAAAACCCCGTTGTTCCAATTGCGGAGCTGCCAGTGTATAGTGCTCTGCCAACCCGTCATCAAAGGTATAACTGATAGCGCAAACTTTATCATGCCGATACTTGGCGACATATACATTCCAATCCGTCCCGAATGAAAAACCGGAATAAAAAAGCGTACATAAAAGAATAGTCAAAAAAGTTCTCATGGTTGTCCTATATTTAAGTTTATCCTCGACAAAGATAAATAAACGTCCTGATATACAGCAGCCATGAATATTCGGAAACCATGTAGTTTTGTACACTTACCTCATCTGCGTCATACCGCTTCCACTTATTATCATGCATCGCGATTATTCATTCGTTACCGTAACGCGTAACATCAGATACGGCAACAATGGCAAACGAACTTTCCGGAGATTCACATCATAATGCCGGTAATCTATCGTTTTTCCGACTTCAAACGTACCGGGATACTCAGTGACAGTCATATTCCATGTATCAATGATTTCCACTTTATATTTTGTACCGGATCGCACTTTTTGATAAGAAGCGTTCTTTGCCGGAAGATTGAATAACCATTCATCCTGTATCTGCCTGCCGAAATAAATCAAGTAATAACCATCTCCGGCCGTAGCTGTCCGATGGTCACGGCTGACATCCGCCAATTGCAACGGTTGCGGCAGTGAGTCCAGCAGACTGCGGGTAAAAGGAATACGTTTCCACGATTCACCACGCCACTCTCCGCCTTTTGCCCAGAAAATAGTGTCCATGCTGCCGGTATTCCACTGGTAGCATTCTCCGTGCGTGACGTATGTACCGGCTATCAATCCTTGCCAAATACGATGAAGCATTTCAGGTCCGCTCAAACGTCCCCAACGGGAAGCCAGATTCCCCTCATAACACACTTCATCAAAGATGACCGGCTTGCGGTAAACACCGCGCACAATAGAAGCACGCCCGAAATCCTCAACCGGAGCCTCATCCTGAATACTGGTATGCGTCAGTTCTTCCATCCAATAAGGGAAATAGGTTGCCGTACTCCCATGAATGGAGCATAAATGCCCATAGGGGTCTGACGCGGCAACAGTCCGTATCAAAATATTCCAATCAGCTTCGTTTTTGGCCTTGACGTAATCATACTCATTCGCCAATGACCACCACACATTACTGAAAGAAGCAAGACGCGCCGTCAGATATTTGATATATGCCACATTGACTTCCATCGGCATACTGTCAAATCCCCAACGTCCTTTATCATAAGGATGGAACAGAATTAAATCCGCTTCGATACCCAAATGCTTCAGATTATCAATGCGTTTCTCCAAATGGCGGAAAAAAGCAGGATTGAAACGTGTAAAATCAAACACCGGTTTCCCGGAAGAATACTCTTTGACAAGAAAAGGATAGATTACCGGTTCTTCCTTGCAAAGGCCGTAATTCTTCGGAAACACACACATCCGCAGTTTATTAAACCGCGCTTTCCCCAATGACAACAACGTTTTCTCCTGTACCGGCTGTGACATGTGGGTCCAGGCATACGCCGTAGTGCCCAGCGGATAATATACGGTACTGTCGGCATACATAAAATTATGCGTATCTTTCACCCTCACCGGACCGTGATTATCCGCAACGGCCGGCACACATTCCAGAGCGCCCTGCTTTCCGGTCAAAGAAAGCATATTGCTTTGCGTGACATAATGCCACATCCCCGGTAAAGCAGGCATAAAGCGGATAATATACCGCCCGTCTCCGTCATAAAAACCCTGCACGTTGACCGTGTCTCCTCCTTGCTGCCAAAAAGCGGCGGCCAGACTGACATCCGTAAAAGGATTTCCGTCGGAAGTACCTTGCAACGCGACCTCAAACCGTCCCCACTGCGGAACTTTCTTCACCTGTGCATTAAGTTGCCAAACAGAAGTTATGAGGCACAGCACGCATAAAGCTATTTTTCTGAAATATTCCATAATTCCCTGTCTTGAAATCCGGGCTTACTGTTGAAGCGTAATACCCATTATTCCTATCACCACCTCATTAGAAAGCGTTTCCAATACCAGACGCGAAAGTTTCTTCTTGGCATTCAACGGCATTTCCAGCAAGACAGCCGCACCGCCGTCTACCTCACGCGACACCCCGGTAAAACCAAGTTCTTCACCGAAATTATTACTTAGCTCACCCGTTTTCAAACGCAAGCGATAGAGAGACGGAGCATGACGATTAAAGGCCTGTCCGTCTTCAAAGAATATTTGTTCGATAGGAGGCCAATTGTCCGGATTTACCAAAGGCAGAGTATCACAAGTGCCATCTTCATAATATACGCGGATTACGCCATTCTCAATATGGCACTGCATATGATTGGTACTGCCCGCCATCAACAGATAGGCACGGGATGCCTTACCGGCCAGAGGAATCTGCAAGCTGTCCGGATAATTGTCCCAAAGAGAGGTGAAAGCAATGTTATGCCCCGCGGCAGGAGTACGGAAAGGTATTCCGAGTTTTGTTTCCAGCACACCTTCGCGCACAGCGGCACGCAGACCCGTATCATCAATCCCGGCCGTTTTCAGCGGATGACACCACTCGCCTATACCTTGTTTGGGTAATTGCAACGTAGTGTACGGAGAGCGGGGCGATAGATATTCATTGCGGAAAATATCCGTTACATTTGCATTGAACACCTTCTGCATATCAACGGGGGTGCATTTGGCAGAGTCGACGGCTTTAAAGTCACCAGCCGGAATAGTTTGTTTACAACTGCCGGCTACCGGTTGTTCCACCGGCGCCCACCATTTCATCTGTTCCTGTTCCATGGCAATAAAGCTGACAGGTCCCGCTTCACGAACACGGGCCGAAGGATAAGCATCAATAGAAACGGGAACTGTGAGCGACTCTCCTTCCCAATTGACATCGATTGTTATTTCCTCACCGGAAGAAGCCGGAACGGAAACACTAAGCATAGGCCGGCCAACCGAATTTTCAACCAATTTCCATGCCGCCTCCTGTCCGTTTACTATCAGACGCGCTACGGAAGAGCGACGCGCCGGAAACTGCAATTCCAGATTACGCACCGCAGACAGGTGATGAGTGACGGTATAAAGCGAGCGATCGCGGGAAGAATATTTTCCGGCAACCGCTTCACCCGCCTTAAAATCAAAGTCAATATCCGGCGTATGCAATGAAGCATACTCCCACTCTGTCGGGAAACCGGGCTTTATCAACAAGCGACCGTTCAAAGCATCAGGCAAGATACCGTAAAGTCCTTGAATCAATGTACGGGAAGCCACTCCGATAGGATCGCCGAAATCGCGATAACACTCCCCTCGGGCGGCGTCATAGAAACTTATCTGTCCGAAGTTACCCGGACTCTCACCTAAATACATGCCATCGAGAACAGAGCTTTTCAATAATTTGAAGCCCGCCTCTCTGCGTCCTGCCTGAAAATAGGCCAGTGACGTATGCATCACCTCGGCAAAAGCTACATTATTGATACTCCATGAGTAGGGCATCCAGTCGGTAGTAGCCACTGTGGCATACTCCCCGGCATTAATGGCAGCCCCCGCTTCCTTCAACTGCTTCTGCCAACGGGCATAAGAAACCGCATTGACAGGCAAAGCGGCAGTACCGGCGGTAAGGACATCATCCGAAGTTACGACAGGAATATGAGGAATTTCACGGTCTACATAACTTGTAGCAAGATATGCCTGGAACGGATCTGCCACATCACTATCGAGGGCATGATAAATAGTCCATACAGCAGCGTCTTCATGCAAACGGCGGTGTCCCATGAAATCCTGAAATTCAGCCCAATGTCCTTTCTCCGGCAACCATAGGCGGGCGTTGAGCGCTTTCAGTATCTTATCGGCTTCTTCCCGATAAGGTGCAGGGTCCTCGCCGATTTTCTCGGCAATCAGCGCAGCCAGCCTATTGCCGCGATAGTTATAGGCGGAACTGTGTGTGACAGCTCCACTGTTATAGTACAGTGCGTCACTTGCCCAGATACAGGCATAGGCATCGTAAAGGCCGTCGTTATCAGGGTCGAAGTTACGTTTTTCCCAAGCAAGATGCAACGTCAGCAAAGGCCACATACGACGGGCATAATCAAGGTCTCCGGTCCAATTGAAGTGCCACAGCAATTCGTCTATGTAGCAGAGGTTCATGTCATAATGGTGCATCTGGTTATTTCGCCGGGGATTTCGACAAATATACCCGTTGCTGTATTGAGGTGTTCCCCAAATCTTGGCCGAACGTGCCAGTGCAAGAGCGGAATCTTGTGCAGGATGCGGAATCGTATTAGGAATCCCGGTTACCTGACTGGCGGCATAGTTATCAAAATGAGTGCGTGCGCGATCGTGCCAACCCAATACATCGCCTACATAAGCAGCGCGCCAACCACTCAGCGGCATACGCCAACCGATAGCTCCATGCAGCCACACGCCCTCTTCTCCCCAAATGCCATCGGCGGCAACGGCAAGCGCACCGCCAAGCGTGTTGAAATAAGGATCGGGAGTAGTAATTTTGATGCGTCCGGCAAGTTCACGGCAAGCATTCTGCAAAGTAAGATATTGTACATCGCCATCCGGTACTTCTTTCAATTCGTTACGGACAATACTTATGTATAAATTTCCGTCGGACGGAAAACGGCATTTCAGCGTTTGCAATACCGTACCGTCTTCTGCCGGTTCAAAACATCCCGGCGGGTCTGCTCCCATATCTCCGCTACGGAAAAGCTTCTTCTGACGGATAGGCGAATTCAACACTTCCAGCTCACAGCCGGCAGGCAATTCTCCGGAGAACTTCCACATAGCCATTTCCTCCGTCAAACTTGCCAATACGGAAATCTTCAGGACGCAATTCTCTCCCCATGTTTTGTCTTTCAATAAATAAATGCGGCTACCCGGATTATAGCGAGCCTCGCACCAAGCGGTCTCTTCCAGCGGTGTAACCGTCCCATCCGGCAGGCGCAGACGAAAACGGATATTACGGCTGTCGTTCTTGACATAAGTGGCAAATATCGGACGATCGCTGGTTTCCAGACGCCATGCCGTAGGACTGCCGTAGAGAGCACGGGTATAACGGTTCTTTCCGTTAACACAGACAAAATCCTCGCCGGACGGCAGGTATTGCAACGCACGGGGAGTTCCCCGCTTATGGTCATTGTAGGAAGTGGATTCTATCAAATCACCTGCTTTCTTCGGCGCTTTAGACGAAGAAGCATATTGCGCGTAAGAACCCAAAGGGGAGAGTATGGTAAAAATAATTGTAAAAACAGAGGTACGATTCATAGGGCTCGTTGATTTCAAAAGATGAGAGTATAGCTTAGGGTATCTCACAGTACGACTGAGGTACCCTAAGTATACGACTGAGGCAGGCTCAGTCGTATAGTGAGACTACCCCCTCTTACAGGGTATTCCGAGAGGGTATGGTAAAAGGAGTTTCCTATCAGGCATACATAATAATATTTATGTACAGCCAGAAGATTACGGCATCTGTTTCAGTCCTTCCCAACGTACATCCCACGTACCGTCTTGCGGGAAACCGGGATTCTTCACTTCACAGCCGTCCCAACCTGCGCACATCAGCGCTACCGCAGTCAGCAAACCGCCATTACCCGGCAAGTAGCAACGTAAACGGCCGTCCTGATAGTTATGCCCATTCAGCAAGTAAGTATTGGTACGCTTATCCATCAGCAAAGCGCCGACAGCCTTTTCGGGTTCACCCAGACGAGTGGCATTCATGGCGGTCATCGGATAATCCCAACCCCATGTCTTACCCCAATTCCAGTTATCCCACACCCAATGAAGCGTATTCTTCATATAGTCGGCACGTATCAGTTTGTTCATAGGCAGGATGCCGACAGAGCCAAGTACAGCCATGTGGTCGCTGGTGAAACGAATATCCTTATACGTATCTACCGCATTTTCGGCAGCCAGATAAAGGCTGTCTTCATTATAGGCCAGCGGTGAGAGTTTGTCAATCATTTCATCCCACTCCAGATTGCGTTTTTCACCGGCACGTTCGCGCCATTGCTGCGCTACATTCATTGCATAGTGCCAGTAAGAGAGTTCAAACGGCGGATTGATGGTAGTAGCGGCACGTAATGTTTCCTGTGCAGGAATCGCGCCTTTCAGGATAAAGCGGCCATGGAAATCATCGTACGTAGCGAAAGAGTACATGAACTTTGCAGTCTCTTGCACCAAATGGTTGTATTTCTTAATTACTTCATCCGAAGGATTGGCACGGTAAACGAGTTCCGCCAGATAAATAAAGTGCGGTTGTTGCCAAATCAGGAAACTGCCGACATTAGACGGTGCTTCCGTTCCGCTGGGATCGGTCATTTTCATCCAACGGACTCCGTCGAAACCTTGACGGCGTGCTATCTCACGGGCAACCGGTTCCACCGTTTCGTACCAGCCGAGTGTGCGGTCCAGCAACTCCGGATGCCCCCAAAGCGCCTGCCAGGACTGATGCCACCATATCATTTCGAGGTGGAATTTACCGAACCATGAGTTATACGTCAATCCGGTTTCCTGCGGCGGAACGCTACCTGCCGACTGAATGGCCAGCAAGTATTGGCTCAATACAACACGGCGTTCCAGTTCTTTGGCACGCGGGTCGGTACAATGTGAGAAATCTACGGCTGCGCCGTTCTTCCAGAAATTATTCCAATAGCTGTTGCCGGCAGCCAGAGTTTCGGCAAAGACGGGCAGCGCATCGGCTGTATAAGTCGCAGGTTCACTTTCGAGTACGGTTCCGGGGAAATCGGAAGTAAACTTGCAAGAGAAAGCGAATTTATCTTCTTCCGGTGTCAGTACAAAATAGTTTGCCGACTTCTCTTTGAGGGAGGCTTTGCCTTCCCAATGCAAAGATACGTAGTAAACCGTAGAATCAAGCGTACGTTTGAGAACAGCGCTTTGCGCATCTTCAAAAACTATATTTGTAGTGTGTTTGTCGTTAGCATCCCAATTGCAAGCGTCATCGGCATGGGCACCCGTAGGATACGGGAAGTGCAGCTTCACTCCTGCATGTGCCGGACTGGTGATGCAGGCGGAAATCATATCCAACTCCGGATGACATACAGTCTGTACATCAAAAGCGTTGCCATTCAATGCGAAATGACTGTTGATAACACCGTTCCACATATCCAGTGTTTGGGCAATATCGGTAATATCCGAAATCTTCACACTATCGCCCAACTCCAGCCCTACGATGCCCAAATGCAGGCGGTGAGGGTTCACACGGAACCAGTTAGAGGCTTCTTTCTGCCGTCCGTCTTCCTTAAACTGGCAGGCGTACAATTCTTTATGGCCGCGCCCGAAATCGTATTCCTTTAAGTATTCTTCCGGTTTATAGTGATCGGGATTACCGAAACTGTGCCAGCCCCATTGGCTTTGCGTACCCAATGGTACACCTTTCTTATATGCAACAGGGAAAGTCTGAAGTCCGGTAGCATCCACTGTAAAAGCAAATTCACCGTTACCCACCGACAGCGACGCCAGGGAGTCAAATGAAGAAACCTGAGGGTTATTACGGGCAACCAATGCCTCACGATCTATCGGCGCTTGCTTTTCCGAACCGCAAGCTGCCAAAACGACTGCAAGTAGAGAATAAAATAGTTTTTTCATGGTATTTTTAGTGTAAGTAATATATCTCATAGTTGTGAACGAAGCAAAGATAACGCTTCCTCAGCAACCAATCTCTGTATGTATTGGCAGAAATGCTAAGAGATTTGCTTCCAAACCAATCAGGCAGAGGGAGCTTTCCATTTATTCACCCGGCAACGGCCAGTTGGGGGTAGGAACACGCATAGTCTTCATTTCTTCTTCAAACTGCGCAACCTTTTCAGGATACTTATCCGCCAGATTAACAGATTCGGTCATATCCTCCCGGATATTATACAATTCCAACGGAGCATCTTTCTTTATGGTCACTACTTTCCAATCCCCACGTCTTGCAGCACGCTGCTTTCCGGGAAACTCCCAATACAACAAACGATTATCCGTATCAAGGCTCTGTCCATAAAATAAAGGAAGAATATTGATACCGTTAAGTTTCTGCGGTAATTTATCTGTTGCGCCCGCCAAAGCGGCCAAGGTAGGCATTACATCCGGAAAATAAATAATGTTATTCAGTTTCCGTACCGGAACCTTCCCCGGCTGGTTCACGATAAAAGGCACACGGATACCACCTTCATAAAGTTGTCCTTTCATGCCTTTAAGGGAACCTTTACACCCTAATTCCGCCAAAGGAGCTTGTTTGGCCGCACCATTGTCCGATGCAAAGATAACCAATGTATTCTCACGTAGTCCCAATCTGTCAAGTTCCGCCAACAAACATCCGATAGCCCGGTCCATGTGAGTGATAAGCGAAGCATAACGCTTGGTATTCATATTCCAAGACTCATCATCATACCAGCCGGTTTCATCAATAATATAAGGTTCGTGGGGAGCATCGTAAGCCAGATATAAAAAGAACGGATTATCCTTATTGCGGTTAATGAATTTAATGGCATCTTCCGTTGAAAGATCCGTATTATGCTTAATATGCCTGTCCCCCTCATTCTCTTTCACATTCTCCAGTTTTTCGTTATTGAAACGCCAATAGGGATAATAATACGGATCATTCGAATAGGTGGTGCTGATGAGCCAGCCATAAAACTCGTCGAATCCCCGGTTCAAAGGAGTAGCCTCCGGATTAAAACCGTCCAAATGCCATTTATTCACCAGGCAAGTTCTGTAACCGGCGGCTCCGAGCACGGTAGCAATTGTTGTGTCATTCGGTTGAAGATGCATACGACGGATAGGTTTTGTACCTTTCAGCCCCTCAATGCCGCCGGCAGTACAAAAGTTATCGCGAATGGTAGTATTACCGGTATTCTTACCCGTCATCAGAGAGCAACGGGAAGGAGAACTAATGCCGGAACCGGCATAACATTGGGTAAAAGCGGTTCCCGTAGCCGCCAGACGATCTATGTTGGGAGTCTCTATGTATTTATTCCCATAACATGCCAAGTCACAATACCCCATATCATCGGCTAAAATAAAAATGATATTAGGCTTACTTTCTTTTACTGCGGCCGGCTGTTGCGCCTGTGCCCCGAGATGAGGCATAATAAGCATTCCGGTACCGCATACACTTTCTAATAATATTCTTTTTCTAAACATAATCGACATCAAATATATAGAAAAAAGGTGGTATACCCCTAAAAAGCATCCACCTCTTTCCTCTTTCACTAACCTAAAATTTAATCTATATTAATCATCACATGCAATTAAGTGAGATATCAATTCTTATATCCCTCATTCTGTTCATAAAGACCGGGAGTCACGTTCATCTGATTACGGGGAATTGGATAAAGATAACAGCCTTCTCTTAGATTTGACTTCAATTCAGGATAATTATAACGGTCGAACTTTGCCTCTGTATCTGATTTCCAAGTACCGTAACGAACCTGATCGAACCAACGGATACCTTCTCCCATTAACTCTATTTTACGTTCGAGTTTGATGTATTTCATAGCATCGTCCACGCTTACGCCTGTTTCAGGTCTTAAATCACAATTAGCTCTTTTACGTATTCTATTGACAATCTTCATGGCATCTTCCGTCTTACCTTCGCTTGCCAGCAACTCTGCATACATAAGCTGCATATCCTCAATACGGATAATCGGAAGATTCACACCCCAGTCATCATAATTCTTCATCGCGTTCTCATCGTAAGAAGTGTTCATCATCTGAAGCTTCGGCTTTGTCGGCAAGAATTTATAGAACATAGCCTTTGTATATACAGTAGCAGTTGTACCATCATCAAAAGTCATCTCCTCCTGGGGACTTTGATAAGCATTAACACCGCCATCTGCCGGATGAGCCTCCAATACACCAAAAGTATAGCCACGCCCGTCTTTGCCATTTGCATACTCTCTGTCAAACTCATGCATTAATGTTTTTTCCACATAAATAGAGTTCGCCGAGCATACCCACTTTGTCCATGAAGCAGGGAAGTTCTTGGTAGGAATCATATTGAAGATTGCCGGATTTCCCGTACCGCCACTACGATATTGAATTGCAAATACCGAGTATTTGTTATAATAATCCGTAGACGGCATCCATTGCATTCTCCACTCTTCCAACGTAGGAGCCCAATACTCTTCAGCGTGCGAATCATTCAACACACTTTCCAACTGTGTCTTCGCCAAACTCTTTGCGTTGGCATCGTTATACGGGAAACCGGCCAATGTCATATATACACGTGCCAGCATGGCCTTTGCCGCCATTCTATCCGCACGTCCTTGTTCTTCTATGTTCTTTTTGCCTTTGGCATCCTGCATGTCCTCCTTATACGGAAGCCCTTCCGCTTTCTTCAAATCAGGAATAACTACATTATTGATGATATCCGACGGAGCAGATTGTTTTACCGACTTAATCTCTGCCGGAGACATCGGTCTGTCAACAACAGGAACATAACCAAACAAACGTACTAATTCAAAGTAAGCCCAACCTCTTAAAAAATAGGCTTCATTTAAATGCTGTTCTCTAATATCTTCCGAATCATATGTACAGCCGGGAATCTTGGAGATGGCGACATTGGCATCGTATATTACTTTATACCACATATTCCAAGTGTTGTCAAACATCTCTACATTGTCTGCCGCTCTGAACGTTCCTATTTCCGAATATTCACGATAAGCATCCGGATTAGGTTCTACCCATGCTATATCAGAACGGCACTCCGACATAAACCAATATTCACAGTTGGCAGCCTGACGCAAATCGGCATAAACACCCAGAATACCCTGTTCTGACTGACTTTGAGTCTGGTAAAATCCATCCGATGTCAATCTGTCCACCGGAGGAGTATTCAAGAAATCGTCACAAGAAGAAATTGTAAGTGCCAACGCACCTATCCATAATATATTTTTAATCTTAAGCATAATTCGTTGTATTAGAAATTAGAAATTGACATTTATACCAAATGTAAATGTACGGGCATTAGGATAACCACCGTAATCCAAACCTAATGCAGTAGCGCCACCGGGGCCTGAACCGACATTGGCAGCTTCCGGAGAATAACCTCCATAATAACTATCCCATTTTGCTAAATTCTCAATAGACAAATATACGCGTGCATACGATACAAATTTAGGATTAATCGGTAACTTATATCCAAAAGTCAGATTCTTAATGCGTAAATAATTGGAAGAATATAACCAGCGGGAATCTATTGCCGACGATGTAGTCGTACTGAAGATATAAGGAACCGAACCATTACCCGGTTCATCCTCTGACCACCACGCATCTCTCCAATGACCCATTACGTTGGATTTAGCTCCCATATTCGGACGGTCGATTGCACGTCCCAAAAGACCATATATCTTTCCACCTGTTTGTGCCGTCAATAAAACAGACAAATCAAAATTCTTATATGTGAAGCGGTTAGTCAAACCGAATACAAACTTCGGTGTCGGGCTTCCAAGATAATCTCTATCGTTCTCTTTATCAAACTTTCCGTCATTATTTACATCTCTGTAACGAACATCACCCGGTTGTATCTTGGTTCCTTTGAAAGTCACCGGTTCCCCACCGTGCGCAGCGCTATAGGCATCAATCTCCGCCTGGCTTTTCCATACACCGATAGCATCATACATGTAGTAAGTATTGACAGCTTTACCCACAGTAAGAATGTTAGATTCATTATTAGACCAACCTGAATAAACCGGAGTATTATCGGTACCTATCTTCTTCACTTCATTTTTATTATAAGACATATTAAATGAAGTATCCCACGTAAATTCCCCTGTCAGGTTATGGGTATTCAACTCGATTTCAAAACCTTCATTATGAATATCACCCAGATTATCCCAAATCGTACTGAAACCGGAAGCGCCTTCTACCGGAACTTGATATAACAAATCGGTAGTATTTTTAGTATACCAATCTAATGATAACTGAATACGATTATTCAAGAAGCCCAAGTCAACAGCGATATCTGTACTATGAGTCTTTTCCCAACCTAAATCCGCATTACCCAAGCTATTAGTGTAATAACCGGGAGCGCCGCCATAAATGGAAGAAGTTAAAGTAGCGTAAGACGCCGTATTACTGATAGAGTTATTACCTGTAACACCATAGCTGGCTCTAAGTTTCAAAGTATTCAACCATTTCTGGTCCCAATTCTTAAAGAACTTTTCATTAGAGATAAGCCAACCTCCTGATACGGCGGGGAATACGCCCCACTTATTATTAGCGCCGAAAACAGAACCTCCATCAAAACGCAAACTACCGGAAATCATATAGCGTTCATCATAATTATATTGTAAACGACCAAAAGTAGACAGTAGCTTATTAGGAGTTTGTTCTGTCACTGTATTAGCTTTCGGTTTAACTTTAGAACCGTCAAAAGTACCGGTAATAGCATCATTCGGGAAAGGCGAACTGAAAGACTGCTCCGTCTTATAACCCAAAGATGACTGCTCTGAAGAGAAACCAAGCATTGCACTTACTCCATGTTTGTCAAAAGTATGGTCGTAATTAGCAACAGCTTGTAACAATGTATTCCAGATACGGCTTGTTGTATGAGCACCGCCTGAATTTTGACCCTCTCCATTAGACCATTTTGAACTAGCGCTTGAGAATGTATAAGTATTGCCATCCAAATCAAGATAATTGGCAGCCGCTGATAATTCTACACGGAAATCTTCAAAAGGAGTAATACGCAAGAAAGCATTTCCCACCATACGCAAAGTACGGTCTTGACGTATCATACTTTCAAGTGTATAGATAGGACTTGAATTGGTATCAGCCCATCCGTAACGTTCATTAGGCTGTACATTTGTCATATAACCGACCCCTAATTCTGATACAGGAGTAGAGGCTAACGCTTTATGAGTCTGCGCATCTTTACCATTGGCTTTACCGGAACCATCCGTTACAATATAAGTAGGAGCCAGATTAATTCCAAGCGAAATGTATTTATTGATTTTAGATTCAACATTTGCGCGGAACGAGAAACGCTCATAGCCTGTACCGGTAGCCAAACCTTCTTGATTCATATAACCGCCGGAGAACATATAGTTTACATTATCTGTAGCACCGGAAACACTCAGGCTATAATCCTGTACCATAGCTGTACGATAAAATTCATCTTGCCAATCCAACAGACTTAATCCTTCGGACGTCGGAGTATAAGTATGCGAGTCTCTCATATCCTGACTCAAATAGTTGAACCAACGTTCATCAAGAACATACTTATAAGAATCATCCGTACCTGCCTTTACGCCAAGATTCGCCAAACGTGTAGCGTTATCATCGAGAATACTGGCATTGGTAACACCTTTCTTTTTGGCATCAATCAAATATTGGGTATCATTCCATCTCGTTCTAAATTCCATCCATTCGGTAGCGTTCAGCATATCTATTTTCTTTTCCAATGTCTGGAAACCGACACTTGCATTGAATGACACCTTTGCCTTACCCGTTTTACCTTTCTGAGTTGTCACGATAACAACACCATTCGAACCACGGGAACCATAAATAGCGGAAGAAGCGGCGTCTTTCAATACTTCAATAGAAGCAATATCCGATGGATTTATACCACTCAAAGTAGTCATAGGAACACCGTCAACTACATAAAGAGGATCGGAATTGGCATTAACCGAAGCAGCGCCACGTACACGAATCTGCATATCCGCACCAGGTTCACCCGTAATGGAACGTACCGACACACCAGCAAGTTGTCCCTGCAAAGCCGTTTCAGGACGCGCTAAAGGTCTATCCTGAATACTCTTAGCGTCCATCTTCGCCACAGCACCTGTCAAGGAGCTTTTCTTCACGGAACCGTAACCGATAACAACAACTTCATCAAGAACTTCCGTATCTTCTTCCAAAGTCACCTTGATATTACTTTGTCCTTTCAAAGCAACATCCTGAGCTTTATAACCTACAAAGCTAACTTGCAGGACAGCATCTTCCTGAACATTTTTCAGAGTAAAATTACCATCGACATCTGTGATAGTACCATTAGTAGTTCCTTTAACCAGCACACTCGCACCAATAACAGTTTCACCTGTTTTGTCCAATACAACCCCCGTAACGGTTTTGTCTTGCGCAAGAATGTTTAAATGACAGCTTATTAAAAGAAACATTAATAAGCATAACTTTTTGTGTAAGATTCTCATAGACTATTAATATAAATTGGTTGATTAATTAATTCAAGATTAACAGTCCGATATAACTATTATCGGATACAGAACTTGTGGGTGCAAAATTAAATATAGCGATACGTAACAAAATACAACTACTGACACAAATACTTTCCTTTTTGACTTTCTCTTAAGCAAAAAGGAACTTACAAGTACTAAAACAATAGAAAATCAAGGGTTTTGTAAGCATTTTGACTGTTTACTGCCTGTTTTGACTTTAATCTAAGTCCTCATTCTCCGCTTCAGTCTCCCGACCGAAAGAACGGTATTCCAATGGTGTAAACCCTGTACGTTTTTTAAATAATGAAAAGAAATGTTCGGTAGATTTATAATCAAGCATAAAAGAAATCTCTTTGACGGACTGAGAAGTTCCGACCAACAACTGTTTAGCTTTACGTAGCTTCAGTTCTTGGAAATATTTGGCCGGCGCATAACCTGTATAGTCCTTGAACACTTTCCGGAACCAGGAATAGCTAATATTTAATTTCATGGCTAACTCTTCAGGATCGATATCCTTAAAGACATTCTCATTCATTATAATCTTAGCTTGCTCAATCTTCTGATCGACGTCACCTACCTCAAAAATCTTATTCTTCGAAATGGAAAGAATCATACCTACGATATGCAATACTATACCGCCAAGATACTGCTGAGAAGATATCTTATCCGCTTCGGCAATTTCTAAGGCGCGGGAAAAGAGAGATACCAGTTCCTCATTCAAACCGACCTCAAGCACTTGATTATCCTTTGACAAGAAACCGCCTTTCATCAAATTATCAATGACAGGTCCTTCAAAACCTATATAGTATTCATTCCACCCTGTCTGACGATAAGGATGATAGGTATGCCATTGTCCGGGAAACAGCACCATCAACCGTCCTTTACAGACTTGCTTTTCCGGAGTGGTTTCTGAAGAGAACAATCCCCGCCCCTTCGTTATATAAACCAATTGGTATTCACGCAAAACACGTCCTTTCTGGGCATTAAAGAAATAGCCGGAAGGGTGATCTTTCAAAGGATATGGAGAGTCCGGCTGAATAGACTGAAAGCCGACAGTATTTACCCAAAGACCAAATTTTTGGTCCATGTCATTTACAATAAGATACTTAAATTCCACTCCTAAATCATTGTAATTCTTTGTCATAATACGTGTCCTTCATGATGGGTTCGGGACAAAAATAGGAAATATTTATGAAATAAGGGATAGCAATGCAAGATTTAATAAAAAAATCCCGGTTGGCAGAACAGGCATTCTTCCAACCGGGATTCGCTTATTTCTAAAAGGACTACTACTTCTTAACCACAATTTTATCGTACTGCTGCTCGGCCTTGATCTCCGTATATTTCGGCGCATCCATCATTTCAATCAATGCACGGAGAACAGGACCTTCACCCATCGGATCATTCTCTTGGGTAGGACGGTTATAATAATATGCAGGAGACGGCATGATACCTGTTCCGACACAGATTTTAGTAACATCACCTTTATCAGACATCAACGTCATCATACCCTTAAGTCCTTGCTCGGCGGCATAAATAAAGTCGGGATGCAGCCATCCGTGCTTTACACCGCGTGCAATACCAAAGACAAACATAGCCGTACCTGTAATCTCCTCATAAGAATCTTCCTTATCGAGAAGCTGGTGCCACAAACCGTTCTTACCTTGATAACGTACTACACCGCTGCACTGGCGACGGAAGCATTCCAATACTTCAGGACGCATCGGGTGATTCTGCGGCATCACTGCAAGTAAATCGGCAGTTGCCATAAAAACCCAACCGTTAGCACGGCTCCAATGAGCAACACCATGTTCATCCGTATCCGTATGATAGCAATGATAGAGAATACGTTTTTCAGGACACCACAAATATTTATGATATTTGATTACCTGATTGGCAGCATCATTGATGTAATTCATATCACCGGTCATCTTAGCCATACGGGCAAGAAATGAGATAGCCATGAAAGCGTCATCCGCCCAAATCGTATTTTCATGAGGCCAAATACGGGCAATAGTGCCGTCTGCCAGACGAGGCTCACCATAATTCAGATGTTCGGCTGTTTCATTAATATAATTCAAGAAAGAATTATTCGGATGCTTCATCTGCAAGTCAATCAGACTGGCTCCCATAGGACCGTTGTCATCCAAACGCTTTCCACGGAAAATCATATGCCAGCTCAATTTACGAACTCCATACCAACCTTCATCTTTCATTGCCTGATCATATTGCTTCTTGAAGAAGTCCAGATTGCCTTCATTAAATACGAAGTCCATATTTTTAAAGACATAATCATCATACTTCTTAGCACCGGTTTTATCGGCCAATTCCATTAAAGCGATATGAGTCACTCCATTGGTATAATGCCAATTATTATACTTACATGCAACCTTGACATTCATATCCAAAGGCAGGTTTTTAACCGACTTATAGGTTTTACCGGTCTTGGTATTCTTAAACTCATAAGTGGTGGTTGCAAGAATACGGTCTGCTATTTTTACGGCAAGGTCGGAAGCTGATAGTTTAGCTTCAGCCGCAGTCTTCATCGTTGTTTGCGAGAAGGCAGTGACAGCTGTTAAAAACAGCACACACGAGATAATAGTTTTCTTCATGGTATATTTGAATTATAATTAAAAAGCTTTACGGTATAAAGCCTCAATCTCTTCGACAGAAGTAGGACGAGGATTACCACCTGTACAAACATCATTAAATGCATCGACAGCCAATTGATGTAAATCTTCCTCTTTTACATTGATTTCATGTAACTTTTGAGGAATACCAATACTTAATGACAACTTACGAACAGCGTCTACTGCTGCACGTATTCCTTCACTTTCAGTCATGCCATCGGTATTTACTCCCATAGCTTTGGCTATATGAATATACTTAGGAGCAGCCGGAGACTCTGCATTGTACTCCATTACATACGGTAAAAGCAATGCATTGGCAACTCCATGAGGAGTATCATAATGAGCGCCTAACGGATGTGCCATAGAATGTACAATACCCAGGCCCACATTACTGAATCCCATACCGGCAATATACTGAGCTTGCGACATGGCTTCGCGAGCTGCTACATCGTTACCATTGTCTACCGCAGCTTTCAAATTAGCGGCAATCATTTCAATGGCTTTCAGCTCAAACATATCAGACATAGCCCAAGCGCCCGGTGTTATATAGCTTTCAATGGCATGTGTCAGGGCATCCATTCCTGTTGCGGCAGTCAATCCCTTCGGCATGGAATACATCAGTTCCGGGTCTACAATCGCAACAGCCGGAATGTCATTGGGGTCTACACAAACCATCTTCTTTTTTGCGTCCTCATCAATTATCACATAATTAATGGTTACTTCAGCAGCAGTGCCGGCCGTTGTAGGCAAAGCAAAAGTGGGAACAGCCTTGTAACGGGTCGCAGCTACGCCTTCCAACGACTTCACATCTGCAAAATCCGGATTATTCACCACAATACCGATACCTTTTGCCGTATCAATGGAAGAACCGCCTCCCAACGCCACAATAAAATCTGCGCCGGACTCTTTAAAAGCGGCTACGCCATGCTGTACATTGGCAATAGTAGGATTTGCTTTTACATCACTGAAAAGTTCATAAGGAATATGATTCTTTTCAAACACTTCAATTATCTTGTCTGCGACCTTAAAACGAATCAAGTCCTTATCTGTCACAAAGAAGGCCTTCTTAAAACCTCTGCGAATAGCTTCTACCGCGATTGTCTCCCGGCAGCCTGCTCCGAAATAAGAGGTTTCGTTCAATATCATCCTATACATAATTACGCTTCACTTTTATTTCGGTAAATTAAAAGCCACAGTCATCTCTTTCATTTGTTCCTGACTCATACCGTCCGGTTCAAAGCCCATATTCTTAGCCGCAATGTAAATCAGCGCGGATTTATTCAATACGTCTACCTGGTCAAAAGCAGACATAATATCCACATCTACTGCAAAAACCCCGTGCTTCTCCCACATAGCTACATCATAATCATTCAGGGCTTCAATAGTAGCGTCAGCCAATTGTACGGAACTTGGCAATTCATAGGGAATTATACCCAATCCACGAGGACAGAACGCTTTGGTTTCCGGAATCATGCTCCAAAGCAGATTAGTAGCCACATCTTTCTCCAGGAACTTCTTATTATGGGTCATAGCAATCAGTTCGATAGGATGTGTATGCAAAGATGCTCTATAAGGAGAACCTTTTTCAAGCAGATAATTATGAACTGCAAGATGAGAAGGTAATTCCGACGTCGGCATTACAGGCTGGTCCGCTATAATTACATAGCTGGCGCAGTCATCCAGAATACGGATTATTGAACCGTTTGCCATAGGCCAACGCGCCAAATCACGCATACGCATCTGAGTACCCTTACAATAGAAATAGCAACCTTTCAGATAAGGAAGCTGCTTACCTATCTGTTTAACCTCGCTGATAGCCGGCAGAGCTTTGATTTCATCATCTACATATTCAGTGATGTTTAAAGTTATATTACCACCATTACGTTCCGCCCAACCTTTTTGCCAAAGATATCCGGCCACTTCTGCCGCCTGATTGACTTCATAAGCCAACTCGGGACGATTTTCAAGAATTGATTTCATGTGTCTATTTAATTACAATTTATTAGATATTATTTTTATGCTTGTGCCATCGCCACTACAATAATAGAAGCGATAAGAACGGCTAATCCCGATATCAGTACGCCTATTGTACGAGAGCCGCATCCCTTCCATTCTTTCAGCAGGATTCCCCAAACATTACTGAATGTAACATTCAGTGACATCAGTATACTCCAGGAGAATGCAAGCAATATCGGACTGCCGCCTAAGAAACTTTTACCCATCTCCAGACCAAAGAATTGCGAATACCATAATACTCCGGCAAGAGCGCAAAACAAAATATTATTCACAAGGATATTGCCTTTGGCCGACAAGTATTCCTTACCTGTCTTATTCTTTATATTTTGCTGAATGCAATAAGCCGCATTCGTACAAAACCCGCCCAAAGTCACCAGAAAGATAACAGGAAGTCCGGCATACAACGGGGCCACACCACCAACCAATGCCGCTTCTTTAATAGGCGTTCCGGCATCCAGGCCGAGAGCAAAACAGGCACTCATCACACCTGCCAGTAAAGCGACCAACAGTCCTTTTGTCAACGCAAAATCTTTCACGGCAGCCTTTTTTTCTTCCTCACTCATATTTTTGGAGCGCAGACTGCCTGCATAACCGATAATGGCAATTCCCGCCAAAGTAATGCAAACACCAATAAGGAGCATCAAGCCATCGCCATGTAATAAGTCTTTCCCTGCAAACAGAGCCGGAAACAAAGTTCCAAAGCCGGCACAAGTACCCAAAGCTATACTCTGTCCTAAGGCAACACCCAAATAGCGCATACTCAATCCAAATGTCAAACCGCCGACACCCCAAAGGACACCGTAAATAATAGCCGGCAATGCACCGCCGGCTCCCCAAAGTTCTATCAGGTTGCCATCAGCAGGAATGGCAAGTAAAGCGCCAAGCAACGGAAAGACGAGCCAGGCAAAAATCCCTTGTACCAGCCAAAAGTTTTCCCATGACCAACCTTTAACTTTATTGATAGGTACATACGAACTGCTCTGTCCAAAGCTTCCCACAGCGATAATTAATAATCCTATTAGTGTATTCATGATAATCAATGGTTAATATTCTATGAGTAATGAAAGTAGCGGGCAAAGATACGCTTTCCCCGCTAAACACTATCATTAACTCTGATTAACTTAGTTACGTTTTGATGTAACCTCGGCTTCGTATTTCTCTATTTCAGCGATGAACTCTTCACCTACCGGCACATTATTCTTCAAGCAGAACATATCCCAAACGGCATTCCAAGGCAAAGCTTTGGCCTCTTCCAACAAAGCAAGACGTTGGAAACCTTGACCGGCAGCCTCATACTCGCGAAGTTTAGCCAGCGGTTCCAATAACGCACGCAACATACATTTCTGCGCAGCACGGGTACCGATGACATAAGCGCCTATACGGTTGATAGAAGCATCGAAATAGTCAAGACCGATATGTACACGGTCTAAAGCATTGCAGCGAACAATTTCCTGGAAAAGTTCGAGAGTCGGGTCGTCCATGATAGTCACATGGTCGGAATCCCAACGAATCGGACGGCTTACATGAAGCATCAATTCCGGCACGAATAACAACATAGACGAAACTTTATCCGCAGCGCTTTCCGTCGGGTGGAAGTGTCCCGTATCGATTGTTATCAGTTTCTGGTGCTGCACGCTGTAACCTACACAGAACTCATTAGAGCCTACCGTATAGCTTTCCAGACCGATACCGAACACCTTGGACTCCAGGCAGTCTTTCATATTCTTATACTCCGTAGCAAAAATTTGGTCGAGAGAGTCCTTAAACAACTCACGATATTTCATACGGTTTACAGTCACATCCTTACTACCGTCGTGTACCCAAAGATTCATGATACAAGGATCACCCTGACGGCGTCCCATCTCTTCTGCAATGGCACGGCAACGTTTGGTATGTTCAATCCAGAAATCACGGATGCTCTTATCCGGATTAGATAAAGATAAGTTACCGCTTTTCGGATGCGAGAAAGAGGTTGAATTGAAATCCAGTTTCATTCCGTTTTCAGCGGCCCACTGCATCCAGCTCTCGAAATGCTTCACTTCCACTTGGTCACGGTCAACAAAGGTACCGCCAAAATCACCGTAAATTTCATGCAGGTTCAAACGGTGCTTACCGGGGATATAAGAAGCGGCCTTTAAAATATCGCCGCGTAATTCTTCCATATTACGAGCCTTACCGGGATAATTACCTGTAGTCTGGATACCGCCGGTCAACGAGCTGCCCGACTCAAAACCGAGGACATCATCAGCCTGCCAGCAGTGCATGGAAATCGCAACCTTCTGAAGTTGTTCCATTACCTTTTCTACATCTACCCCAAGAGCAGCATAACGTTCCTTAGCTACTTCATAAGCCTTTGTTATTAGTTCTTCTTTCATGATACTGATTTATTTTATATGATTGTTAAACATTAATAATTCATTGTCACCTGTTTGAAATGTAAATATGCGGTATCCCACACTTCCGCATCTTCCGGATAGAAAGTTTCCAAAGAAATAGAGCGATTGATTAATTGACGCATGGAAGCAATATCTTTTGCCGTTCCTGCCGCCAACGCCTGAATCATAATATTACCGATTGCCGTAGCCTCAGACGGGCCTGCCACAACAGGAATACCGACAGCATCGGCTGTCCATTGATTCAATAAATCATTACGGCTTCCACCGCCGATAACATGAAGTGTATCTATCGGATGAGGAGAAAGAGTGCGAAGATTATCCAAAACCTGACGATAGCGCAGGGCAAGACTCTCAAAGATACAACGAACAATTTGACCTCGTGTCTGCGGAACAGGCTGGTGAGAATCCGAACAGTACGTCTTTATAGCCTGTTCCATATCGGCAGGATTGGCAAACAGAGCATCATCAGGATTAATCAGACTGCGGAACGGTTCACTGGCATTCGCTTCGGATATCAGCTCCGGATACGAAGTCTCTCCCCATGCCGCACGACAGCGTTCCAACAGCCACATTCCACAAATATTTTTCAATAAACGGATAGTGCCATTCACGCCGCCTTCATTCGTAAAATTTAAAGATTCGGTTTCTTCTGTAATAACCGGGCTTTCTGTTTCCACTCCCATTAAAGACCAAGTCCCACTACTCAGATATGCAAAATCAGGATTCATTGCAGGAACTGAAGCCACAGCAGAAGCCGTGTCGTGCCCGGCAACCGCAATTACAGGTATCTCTCCCAATCCGGTCATACGCTGTACTTCTTTTGTCAATGTTCCTATTTTCTCACCGGAGTAAACAAAGCGGCCAAAATTATTCTCCGTCAGTCCGAGCTCGCGCAGCAAAGCATTTTCCAGTTTACGGGTTTTCGCATTTACCAGCTGCGCCGTGCTGGCAATGGTGTACTCCGTTACCTTTTCCCCGGTCAGCATATAACTTAAAGCATCAGGTATAAAAAGCAGTTTATCGGCAGCGGCCAATGCACTGTCACCATTCCGTCTCAATGTATCGAGCTGGAACAAAGAATTGAAGTTCATAACCTGAATACCCGTCCACTCATAGACTTGTTTACGGGCTACTTTTTCAAAGAAAGCGTCAGGCGCTCCGGCAGTATGGGGATCACGGTACGAATAAGGTTGACGAAGAAATCCACCATCTTTACCCACGCAAACAAAATCCACTCCCCATGTATCGATACCAATGGAAGTAATTTCAACATCTCCTTTTTGAGCGACTATTTTCAATCCTTCGATAATATGCCGGTAAAGTTCATATATATCCCAGTAAAAATGTCCGCCGGTTTCAATCAAACGATTCGGGAAGCGATTCACATCTTCCATTTCCAATCCTTCCGGTGTGAAGGTTCCCAAGATAGTACGGCCACTGGTAGCACCCAAATCGACCGCAAAAAAACATTGTTTCATGGTAATTAGTTTTAGTCGCTATTTCATGATACAAAAATAGGGGAATCATCCCCTATTCTTTGTACTTATTTTGACTGAAAGGGTGTCAGATTTGACAATCCATTTCGTCCGCTATTACCACATCCGGCTTCTTATTTCATATCCTCACAAAAACGGGTAACAACTTGCTCGCCTTCCGTATTGCGGATAGTCACATTCTTCATCGTAACAGCCTTGCTATAAATAAATTCGGCGCCCAATCGTGAAGTAATATCAATATCTTCCAACACGACATTCTCAATCGGCATTTCAGGAATACCGTTGAAGAATAATGCGCGACGGGCTCCTGCACATATCAGATTCTTCACATGAATATTCCGGAAACAAGGAGTTGTTTCGTCCACAGGAAGCGGATCGACTTTAGCCGGAACCTTCTCACCGCTTTCCAACACTTCAACGGCAGATTTTCCACCATAATAAAGATTGAAAGTAATCGGTTCGGTAGGAATATCCATCATGGAAACATTGGTAATCCAGATATTTTCAACAATACCGCCACGGCCGCGCTTACTTTTAAAGCGCAATCCCACATCCGTTCCCAAGAACTGACAATTGCTGACAGACACGTTGCGTACCCCGCCGCTCATCTCACTGCCGACAACAAAACCTCCATGTCCTTTAAATACCGTACAGCCATCTACCACTACATTTTCACAAGGACGTGCACGACGGCGGCCATCTTCATCCTTACCGCTTTTCAGGCAGATTCCGTCATCTCCCACATCAAAAGTAGAATTCACAATCAGCGCGTTTTTACAAGATTCCAAATCCAGTCCGTCACCATTCTGCGCATAGCTCGGATTACGCACCTGCACGTCTTCAACCAGTACATTCTCACACATCAGCGGATGTAAGTTCCATGCCGGAGAGTTCTGGAATATCACTCCTTGCAACCATACATTCTTACATTCTATCAGGCTCACCATTACCGGACGAAGGAAATGACGGACACTTTGCCACTCTTCTTCCGTTTGCAGATTCTGAGGGACATTCATATTACTGATAGTGTCTCCTTTCAAAGTTTCAGGATAAGGGAACCAGTAAGTAGGACGTTTATATACGCCGCCACGGGCTGTCGTCTGCTTCCAAACACTCTCCGTTACTTTCTCACGCTTCAGCGGGCGCCAGTAATGACCGTTTCCGTCGATAGCTCCCTCGCCTGTTATCGCCACATTCTCCAAATTACGACCGGAAATAGGCGACTGGCAACGACGGGTATCCAAACCCTCAAATACAGTTTCCACCAAAGGATAGAGGTCTACATCGGGAGAGAAAAGGATAACGGCTCCTTTTTCCAAATGCAAATCGATATTACTTTTCAACACAATAGGTCCTGTCAGCCAAACACCGGCAGGAACAACGAGATGCCCTCCCCCTTGTTTGGAAAGGGTATTGATTGCATCGGCAAAAGCCGATGTACATAGAGTTTCTCCATTACCGACAGCATTGAACTCTGCCAGATTAACCGTACGGTCGGGAAACCTCGGCGCTTCCACACGAGGCATGTCAAAAGGCAGGTTACGATAAACAGCTTCATACTTATAGTCCGCAGACTGGCAAGCACTGAATAGCCATAAACAAATAGCAGCGATTACATACAATGGTTTTGTCATTCTTAATAGCGTTTTAAAGTTAGCAAACGTACCGGAACATATTTTCCGATACATACATTAATTATCTCCTAAATAAAAAGACGGTACAGGCGCCTGAGGATACCCCATACTACGATGAGCTACATAGCTACGGTACAAAGCGTCCTGCATCAACGTTACCCTACGGTCTGTCGCAGGAATATTGGTGCGATAGATACGCAGTTCGCCGGGTAAAGCCGTTATCAGTTCCTCGCGCCAATCACCTTCCATATCAGCCATCAGCAATATATCTCCTTTGATATTTTCCGTTAATATCTCACCTTTCCATTTCCAGATACTCTGGTCACGTCCACCGGAAGAGGAACCTGCTCCCCAACGGTTATCGTCTCCTTTGAATGTCTCACGCAACAAATCGGCATCCCACCATATCCAGTTACGGCAACCGGGTATCTCATCTTGAGATACTTGCAGTTTCTTTCCGTCGGCAGTAAGCAAATATCTATCGGTGCTTCCTCCTTTACGGTCTTCGCTGGCAAAACACTCCAATCCGGGATGAGCAGGGTCAAAATCCGCTACCATGCCGTCGCCTACATGATAGGTCGTATGTCCGATACCCCATATCAATTTACCCGTAGCAGCATCCACTACCGAAACGCCACGGCCGTCTTCCTTTTTCGGTTCACTTACCATAAACACCTGCATGCCCTCCATATCGGGACGCAACTTGCAAAGATACGCTTTGTCGCTGTGTCCCAATCCCGAGGACCACAAAAGCGTTCCGTTATCATCGAGCATACAAGAGCCTAACATAACCTCATCGCGGCCGTCACCGTCTACATCGGCAGTAACCATGCTATGCGCGCCCATACTACGGACAATAGGATTTTCCTCATCACCATCCCAACGCCACACACGTTCCAATTTACCGTTTTTCAACATCCAGGCATCCACAACCATCAACTTATAAGTACCGCGTGCCGCCAGTATGAACGGCGTCTTTCCGTCTAAATAGGCAACTCCCATCTGATTACGATTCTGTCGAATCAGATTTCCGTAACGGTCATTGCGTTCAGGCCAATCCACGCGGTCTATCTCCTGTCCGGTCATGCCGTCCAATACGGAAAGATATTCACTCCCGCCGCAAACGCGCCCTTTCCCGTTCTTCACATAATCGGCACCCGCCGTTTTAATCGCCACTTCGGCCTTACCGTCTCCATTAAAATCGTAAACGATGAAAGGCGAGTACCAGATACCCGGTTCAATACCCGGCCCCATATCGTATGTCCACAGATAAGTGCCGTCACTCAAATAAGCGGATATTTTATAAGTTTTTCCGGTAGTGTCACCCGGCATGCCCGGGTCGACATTTGTTTCGGGAGTACGGATGATATAATCATAAGCCCCGTCACCGTTCAGGTCGGCCAGCGCTATCTTTCCGGCTTTTGCGTTATCTTTCAGGCGGATAGATGTATAAGGTTTCAAATCGGCCGATACAACCTTCCGTTTTTCCGATACAACCGGTTTCTGTCCTTTTACAACAGCCTCCACCCAATAAACGGCTTGTTCATGAGGGGTGGCATCCACAAAGTCGCAAGTACGGGAAACGGCTTTTTTCGTCAAGCGACGAGTCTTTCCGTCTACTTCACGATATACATGGAAAGCCGTGGCAGGAGCATCCGATGCCAGCAAACGCCAGCTGAGATACACGGATTTGCCGTCCCGGGAAGGAGCGACCGCCAGTCCGCGGTTTAATTTCTCAGTAATCCGTTCTTGAGCGAATCCCTCTGCCAACGGTTTAGGCTCGTGCTTAGGGTCAAGAATCTCATAGAAATAGTTTCGTTCACGCGGGTCTTGAGCGTGTAAGGAGCAGAAAGCGCAAACAAACGCTACCCCGGCCCAACTGATTTTTTTCATTGCATTTCGTTTTTAGTTATCTTCAGCGGTATAATACGTACAGGGCCTAACAAACCGCTCGGTACAGGTTCCCAACCGGCATAAGTCCCTTTTTTATAACCAAGCGCCGCAATATTTATATCTTTGAAGATACGCCACTTCACTCCACGGCGATCCATATCGGCTATGCGGTTGGCAGGAAGATTGGTCACTTCTATTTCCAGAATATTCTTTCCCGGACGCAAGTATTGCCCGATGGGGCAACAATAGGGTACAGCCCACAAAGTGGCAACCTCCCTGCCATTGATACGTACACGGGCGCTTTCACGAACGTCACCGAGTGAGAGCTGCCAATCCTGAGCAGAGGCGGGATTTTCAATCACAAAAGCGGTTGTATAGCAACCTGTTCCCATAGTTGTTCCGGCACCTTCAAAGGATAAATCCGTCCATGAGCCCAAAGAAACGGAATCCGGTACACTATGTACCGCAGGAGCGCTTTCCACAAACCGCAGGCTCCATAAACCGGACAGTTCGACAGTTCCCTGCGCAACAGTCTGATACTTCCATTCCGGAACCTGTACATCAGCTTCCGTGAAAGTCTTCAATATGGCTGATTCCCCGGAAGCCAATTGTAAATAAACTTCCGTCTTGCCATCCTTCTGGCGCAGAAGAGCCTTACCGGAAGCTCCGTTCATCGGATTATAAAGCATAGCCGAACGTGCAGGTACAGCCAACGGTATCCAACTTTCCGTATCTTTCCCGGTCAGTGCGGATATGAAATAATGGTAGCCCTCCGTGTTTTTGCGACGAATACAACTCAAATCAAAAGATGTCTTCATCGCCTCCGGTATGGCAGCGGTCTGTGCCAGCGTACGGGCATAATCCGTACCGAAGAACACCGTTTGGTCTTTACCACGTTCATTCCCTAATTTCTTTATCTGCTCCAAAGTACGTTTAAATTCCGTGCGGCGCCGTTCCAATCCGGCATATCCCGGAACATCTTCCGGATATTGATCCAAAAATACAACAGTCGCCCCCTCTTTCGCCAAATCAAGAAGCTTGGCAAGTACATCCGCAGGCATCAAACGCGCCCCGGGAACCACCAATGCCTTATACGTTGTTCCGCCGGACGTTACGATTCTCTTATCGCGACAAGCAGCCGTACGGATGAAATTATCGGAAATATAATCCATATCGTAACCGGCATCATTGATACGGTGCACCGCCTCTATAAAGCCCGGAGCACGCTGTGCCATTTTATGAATATCGAACATCAGCAGTCGTCCGTCCTGCTCCTGCCACATATCATACAACGGCAGATACACAAGAAAGTCATTATCCGGCTGTCCCATTTGCAAGAAGCTCTGACAACGGGATATATACTGGAAGAATGCGGGCGCATCCCGCCATATACTGTTCGTCGGGCTCATATCCACCGTAGCATAAAACTTCCAACCGGGCCAGGCAGCCTCGGCGGGAGAATAGGTCGTGCCATGGAAAAACGTATGATTGACGCCGGAAACGAACATGAGGTCGATATCCGGCTTACATTGCGACAAAGACGTACGGAAATGCTCCGTCAGCCAAGTAAAAGTCTCCGAAGAAGTATAAGGTTTACCGGCGATATGAGCGCCCGAAGAAGCGTATTTCAGCATGGAGAGGTCGGAGTCATTGGGACGCGTCAGCGAATCCTTACGCAATCCCCGTATACCAAAATCGGATAGGCCGAAGCCTTCGCACTCAGGAATATCCACCGTAGCATAAAGATCTATCAGATTTCCCGGCGAGCCATGAGCCTGGTTTCTGGTCTTAGACCCGTGCAGATGCGCCCACTCCGTCCACTGACGGGTAAAGTTCTCCTGCAATAATTCACTGAGAGTTTCACGATAATCGGAGATGATGCGTCGGGTCTTGTCCGAACGCTCCCCTGTCGCCAGAAACTCCGGCAGATGTTCTTCCAGTTTATAACCGCGACGTGCCAGAAACTCATCAAAAAGTCCTTCCGACCAGTCCGCCCCGTAAACCTCATAGGAGTCGTTAAAGAAATTATGAGGATAAGCGGTAGCGCTGCCGGACGTGTCCTTGAACCGTCCATCGAAAGCGCGTTCAAAACGTCCGAGATAGTTTTTCACGGCACGGGCCGAGAAATGATTCATCACATACCCCTCACCGCCGGGAGCCGCACGTTTCACTTTCTGCAAAGTCTTGCCGCAAAAGGCGGCAATCAAACGCCAATTGCCTTTCGGAGCTTTCCAGCATAGCATTCCGTCTTTCACCTTATTCGTCAAATCCAGACACTTTCCCTTATCGGAAAAAGCCATCAGACGTTCCAATTCGGCATAAGGCCACTGTTTTCTATCGGCGACTTCTATCTTTTTGTCGAGCGTATTCCCGCCCTCCAACCGGTATTCCGTGACAAACAGTTTGCAGGCTGCGTCTTCTATTCCCACTTCAGGACCGCCGAACGGCCAGCCGGTACCGGTATTCATATCAATCTGCATTCCCAAACGGGACGCTTCACTTTCCGTATATTGCAGCATCTGCATCCATCGGGGAGAGAGAAACGGAATATCCTTCGCGTCGTTTCCCTGCACGCCATAAATCGGAGTAATCTCCATCGTACCCATTCCCGCCGCAGCATACGCTTCCAAATTACGGGTCAGGTTTTCCTTATCCACCGCGCTTCCCATCCACCACCAGCGGGCAGCCGGCTTGGCATCCAAACTAATCTCCGGCCACGAAACATCTTGTGCGGACAAAGCCCCTGCGCAAAATGCAAACATGGCAATACAAAACAACCGATTCATACCTGTCTTATTTTTCCAGTTCCAAACATCCCATAATGAACGGACCTGTTGCCTTGGCATCGTTATCCCTCATCTTCTCACCTATATAATATTCAAAGCTTCCGTCACGATACGGATGACCGCCCAAGCCGCCAACCTGGCAGCAACGGGTCAAAGTCAAAGTACCGTCCTGTTTCTCCACCAACAGCTTGTCTTTCAGACCTTGCAGAGCCTTTTCCGCCACAGCGCGATATTTTGCATCGATATATCCTTTATTCACCGCTTTTGCATAAGCATACATACATTGGGTGGTTACGGATGCCTCGGGGAAATTCCCCTTACGCTTGGGCTGGTCGATAACCTGGTACCAAAGTCCGGCCTTATCCTGATATTTCGGCAGTGTTTCCGCCAGTCCGCGAATATAGCCAAGCATATCAGCGCGTCCCGGATGATTTTCCGGTATAAAGTCCAAGGCGTCCACCAGCGCCATAAACCACCAGCCTATACTGCGTCCCCAGAAGTTGGGGGAATGTCCGGTCGCCGGATCGGCCCAACGCTGACTCTTGCTCTCGTCCCACGCATGATGGTACAATCCTGTCTCGGCATCATAGGTATGTTTATGGCAGAGACGGAATTGCTTCACCGCCTCATCGATCCATTCCGGCCGGTTGAATTCCGCGCCATACTGCGCCATAAACGGAGAAGCCATATACAGCCCGTCCAGCCACATCTGATGCTGATAAATCAGTTTATGCCAGAAGCCGCCCTCCAAAGTACGAGGCTGGTTTTTCAATTGTCTGATAAGAATATCCATTGCCGCCTTATATCTCTGATCGCCGGTTTCACGATAGAGGTCGAACAGCACCTTTCCCGAGTTGATGAAATCCAAGTTGTAAGTAGACTTATCATACAGATGAATTTCTCCTTTTTCATTAATCAGAGAGTCGGCCCACTGCTTCACGTAGTCATAGTAACGACGTTCGCCCGTAGTCTTCCACATCTGCAACATGGCGCAACAGCCTACTCCCTGGGCATAGCCGAAAAACAAACGCTTACCGTGGTCCAACTGATAAGCCTGCGGGAAACGCATCATCTCAGAGTCGGCAAACCAACGTGCATACGAGCCTTGTTCCCATGTATCCGTACGGAAAGGCACTGCGGGTAAACCGGACTTATTATAGAGATTCACACGGAAGAAGTTACAAAAACCGTAACGTACGGCAACCGGTTCCGCCACCTGCGGAGCGGAAACCTCCAACCGGCTGCCTTTTATCACAGCCACCGCCGGATAAAAACGACGGTCGGCCCCTGCAACCAGAAAACCCTTGACCGGAGCATCTTCCGGTGTCATCAATCCGTCTTCGGCATATTCAAAACTCAATACGGCCTTATTGCCGCTGACCTTCATCGTTTTAAAGAGCGGACCGGAATAAGCCACATCCTTACCATATTGTTTGGCAAGCGCCCATAAAGCCATGCGCTCACCGGCCACCCGCTTATTACGCGGATGAATATCCGTAGAATCCGCCGCATCCGTAATGACCGCCATACCCACATTCTTCAGCCCACTCTGCCATGTTTTGAGCTGCGCTTCACGAATACCGGCCGGTTGCCCTTTATGCGGAGCAATCTGCATGAAATAGAAAGGCATATCGGGTTGTTTCCATTCTTTCCGCCAACTGTTGATCATATTGGTAAATACCTGCTGATATTTTTCATGGCGAATGGCATTCGATTCTCCCTGATACCAGATATTTCCCTTCACCGTATATCCCAGAATAGGATGAATCATTCCGTTCCAAAGCGTGGAAGGAACCTTGCAATATCCTTTTTCCTGCTTCACGTTCTTCAGAGCGAAATCTTCGAGTACGTCCGTATAAAGCGGATTATTCTTCATGACACCCATTTTCGTCCACGACTCCGCATGCGTGCCGCCCCAGGTAGACTGTATCATACCTACCGGTACATTCAGTTCTTTATGCAATCTGCGTCCGAAAACGAATCCCACCGCCGAGAAGTCATACAGGTTTTTCGGCGTGCACACCAGCCACCGGCCTTGACAATCATCCATTTCACCCTCGGGAGCCAACTGATGTTCCACCCGGAACAAACGCAGCTCCGGATAATCCGCATCTTTCATTTCCTCGGCTTCCGTTATCATACCGGTCATCCATTTTTTATCGGGATGCTTGGAAACCGGATATTCCATATTGGATTGTCCGGTACAAAGCCATACTTCACCTATCAACACATTATTAATAGTAATCGAATTTTCACCGCTCACCGTAACGGACTGCCCCTTTGCGGCCGCAGGCGTTTTTAACTTCACGGTCCATTTACCGTCAGCCACAGCTTTGGTCGTTACGGCTTTATCCGTCCATGATGTTTTTACCGAAACGCGTTCACCGGGCGTCGCCTTTCCCCACAGATTGACTTGCGCATTTTGCTGCAAAACCATATTATCGGAAAAGATGGCCGGAAGTACCACTTTGGCAGAAACAGAACCTGCCAATACCAAAAGAAAGGAAATAAATCCAAGTAGTTTTTTCATGTGCCTTTGATAGTTTTAATAGAATTAAGAAACGAACTTTATTCTGTATTGCAAAAATAAGAGCTTCACGGCAAACGAGTTCTGAGCCTTTTGGCGGTTCTCTTATTGTTTTTGTCGTTTATCGCCTTTACAAAAGTAAGAAGGTCGTTTGGTTTTCCCAAATCCATCAAAGGAGAATATATACGGAATTATTTCAAATAATTCTTTAGAGGACAGTTCGTAGCTTTTAATCCTTCTGCGATGCTTTCGGCATTGAGGTGCGCCCCCTTTAGCGAAGTATGCGTATGATCTTTATTAAAGTACTCACCTACCGCACGTAATCCTTGTTCCCAACCTTTTTTTTGCAATTTGTCTGCTGTGAGTTTATTCAAATCAATAAAATACGCCCCGGTTCGCTCTGCCGCTTCACGAGTCCATTTACCGAAAGAGTCGGTATTACGCTGAATTTGTCCATTATCCCACACATTGCGTGGAGTGTGGCTGAGCACAATAGGAATAGCACCCTTTTCTTTCACATCCATAATAAATTTACGTAAGTACCAGCCGAAAGTATAAACGACCTGATATTTTCCGGTAGACTCCATCAAGAACACCTTGCTCTCATTTCCAGCTCCGGGCAATTCTGCACGCGCTTTGCCAGTATTAACAGCCCCGGTATCATTATGACCAAACTGAATAAGTACAAAATCACCGGGCTGCAGTGCACCGTATACTTTATCCCAACGCCCTTCATCCAAATAAGTACGAGCACTACGTCCGGCTTTAGCGCAATTTTCAACCGTTATCCTATTCAAATCAAATTCATCCGCAATAACACTGCCCCAGCCCCACATACCATTCTCATCGTTATCGTTATTCTTCACCGTGCTGTCACCCACGGTAAACAGTACCGGACACCCCTTCCTACGTTTTTTACCCATAACAGTATCCTGCTCCATCGGCTTTAAATAATCGGCAAGTTTCAACCCTTTACATTTACGGATACCTTCAATTGCCGACTCCGCATTAACACGGGCGCCAAAAGCACTGGTATGAATACGATCAAGGTAGAACATATATTTCACTTTCTCTTTACCATACCTTTCAAATTTACGGGCGGTAATCTCATTTAAATCAATGAAAGGTATCCGTTGTTCTTTAGCTATCCGTTTAGCCCACAAACCAAAAGTTTTATTTACACGTGTAATAATCGTACTATCCTTGTCGTCCCACGCATTACGGGGAGTCAGAGATAAAAGGACTGGATGCGCCCCTTTTGCTTTTACATCCCGTACAAAACGTCTCATATATTCACCATAGGTATATACCGTTTCCTTTGCTCCCGTTTCTTTGATTATCACATTCAAACTGTCTTTTCCGATTCCCGGAATAGAAGCACGCGCACGACCGCTATCATACGGTCCGTTATCATTATGTCCCAGTTCTATAAAAACCCAATCATCCGGACGTATCCCTTTAAGAACTTCCGGCCAAAGGCGGTTATAAAAAGTCCGGCTGCTTGTTCCGCCTAACGCGTGGTTTTCCACTGTTATTTTATTAACATCAAAATACTCGCCCACGTAATATCCCCATCCCCATTGTCCGTTATTTCCATTGCCCAAAGTACCGGTACGCATGGTGGAATTCCCCACTAAAAAAAGTACAGGATTATCCCCTCTGCGACTGGAACCGGCGATAGGCCTCACAGTCCGCGCCTTATTCAAACTGTCCAACGTATTATCAATTACATTATTTATATCCTTCATCGGAGCGGCAACTCTATTTTGAGCACACAATGACAGATTGATAGAAAGCGCAATACACCCCGGCAATAAGTAACATAAGAAACTTTTTTTCATAACAAGCATTTCATTTTAATAAAAGAGACTATCAATATTTGCATGTCTACAAAAATAAGAAAACAGAGCAATGAATACATGGAATATTTGTTTATAATCCTGTCTTTTCTGTTACTTATCACATTATAAGCGGACTATCGATATAAAATAAATAGAAAATACATACTTATGTACATTACTCTATTCCACAAAAAGAACAATGCCGCTACTTTAGCGTCAAAATAACAAGATTATGAAAAACAACAATTAATAAAATCAGTCATGAGAACAACACTATTAAATTTTCTGCTGTTAACGACAGTCTACGCCTCAGCACAAACATTGCCTCAAACATTCAAAATGGAAGATGCCCCACGTTATTCCGAAGCTACCGGTTATGGCTATGACCGTACGGAAACACCTGCAAAAGGGAGCAAAGAACCTTTCTATTTTTCCGTACGGGTACCGGATGGGAACTACCTTGTCACCGTTAGTTTAGGCAGCAGCAAACGTGCAGCCAATACAACCGTCCGCGCCGAATCACGCAGATTGTTTATTGAGAATTTACCAACTAAAAAGGGAGAAATCACCGAAAGGAGTTTCGTTGTCAACAAACGAAGCCCATACATATCCAAGAAAGAAAAAGTGAAAATCAAAGACCGGGAAAAAAGAAAGCTGGATTGGGATGACAAATTGACCATTGAAATCAATGGCGAAGCACCGGCTTGTGAAAGTATACGTATAGAACCGACTTCATCTTCCGTTGCCACCATCTATTTATGCGGTAACAGCACTGTGGTTGACCAAGAAAATGAGCCATGGGCCAGTTGGGGACAAATGCTCCCTCTCTTTTTCGGAACGGATGCAGCAGTAGCAAACTATGCCGAAAGCGGTGAAAGCGCCAATACGTCCATTAAAGCCAATCGCCTTAAAAAGGCTTTGTCGCAAATGAAGAAAGGAGATTATCTCTTCATTGAATTCGGGCACAACGACCAAAAACAAAAAGGTCCGGGTAAAGGAGCATACTATTCATTTATGACCAACTTAAAAATCTATATAGACGAAGTTAAAGCACACGGTGGCATACCGGTTTTAGTGACTCCCACCCGCCGTCGCAGATTTGACAAAGAGGGAAAAACAGTAAATACCCACGGTGAATATCCGGATGCGGTACGCTGGATAGCCAATAAAGAAAAGGTTCTTCTCATCGACTTAAATGAAATGACCGGTATCCTTTACGAAGCCTTAGGAGAGAAAGAATCCAAGAAAGCCTTTGTACATTATCCGATGGGAAGCTTTGAAGGGCAGAAGAAAGCACTTGCCGACAATACTCATTTCAACCCCTACGGTGCGTATCAGATAGCCAAATGTGTAGTTGAGGGCATTAAGAAAAATATTCCCGATTTAGCAAAACACCTTCATTCTGTTCCTGACTATAATCCAGCACAACCGGATGATGTAAACCAATTTCATTGGTATCCCGCACCTTTCTTCGAAATGGAAAAGCCGGACGGCAATTAAAATAGAACCAGATAAAGCTTATAATAACAGAATAACATGAAGAATAGATTTTTCTTTTTCACGCTTATCCTCACGACGCTGTTTGCTTTGAGTACACATGCTGCAAAACGCCAAAAATACAACTTTAACAGTGAATGGCGTCTGCAGGTGGGGGACTTTCCACAAGCGAAAACAGCTGATTTCAACGATAATGACTGGAAACAAATTACTTTACCGCATGCCTTCAATGAAGATGAAGCCTTTAAACTGCCCATCAGCCAACACACCGACACTGTTATGTGGTATCGCAAGCATTTCCGGGTAAAAGAATTGAGAGGTAAAAAAGTATTTGTCGAATTCGAGGGAGTTCGCCAGGGTGGTGAATTCTTCCTGAACGGAACTGCATGAAAACGGGGTTATGGCCGTAGGATTTGACCTTACTCCCTATATGAAAGAAGGAGATAATGTGTTGGCTGTACGTATTGATAACAACTGGTTCTACCGTGAAAAAAGCACTAATTCCAAATATCAGTGGAACGACCGTAATTTCAACGCCAACTATGGCGGTATTCCCAAGAACGTATTTCTGTATGTGACGGACGAGGTATATCAGACTCTGCCTCTGTACAGCAACCTGAAAACAACCGGTGTATACATCTACGCCACCGAC